>CAINEA010000852.1 GCA_903847525.1 uncultured Acetobacteraceae bacterium
GATCGGTGCATCGGTTTCACTGTAGACCGGCTTCTTCGGCACCTCGCTGGGATTGGGTTCCGGCACCACGGACGGGCTGGCGGTGCCGGGAGGTGGTTCAGCAAGCAGGCCGCCGCCGGGCGACGGGCTCGTCAGCAGGCCGTTGTCGCTGGGCAATGGCCCGGTCATGCTGGCCGCGTGCGACGGGTTGGGCTGCAAGCCCGATCCCAGCAGGGCAATGCCCGCCAGCGCGGCGATCCGGATCGCCGCGATCGAATATCGGGCGGTAAATATCGTGGTCATGCCGTCTCCATCTTCCATCGCTCAAATCCCGCTCGGCGCAGGTCGCAGGCGGGGCAGGCGCCGCAGCCATAGCCCCAGGGGTGCAGGCGTGAGCGATCCCCGAGATAACAGCTATGACTGGCCGTGCGTATCAATTCCACCAGCGCGGCGCCCCCCAGCGTCTGTGCCAGTTTCCAGGTGGCGGCCTTGTCGCGCCACATCAACGGGGTTTCAAGCACGAAGCGCCGCTGCATACCCAGGTTGAGTGCCAGTTGCATGGCCTTGATCGTGTCGTCGCGGCAATCGGGATAGCCGGAATAATCGGTCTCGCAGACGCCCGTGACGATGCGCCGCAGCCCGCGGCGGTAGGCGATGGCGGCGGCGAAGGTCAGGAACAGCAGGTTGCGGCCGGGAACGAAGGTGTTGGGTAGCCCGTCCGCGCTCATCGCGATTTCGGTTCGCGTGGTCAGCGCCGTTGCGCCGATGGCCGATAGGGAGGTTGCCATGTCGACGATATGATCCGCGCCGAGCCGCTCGCGCCATTTCGCCGCGCTCAGGCCGGCAATGCCGTGGCGCAGCGGGTCACGGCACTCCAGTTCGATCACGTGGCGCTGGCCATAGGCGAAGCCGACCGTCTCGACATGGTCGTAGCGGTCCAGCGCCCAGGCCAGACAGGTGGCGGAATCCTGGCCGCCGGAAAACAGCACGAGGGCGCTTTCAGGTGACCTTTCAGGTCCTGGGAATTCCCGGGGTGCGGTATCATCCGTCATGTCTTGGTTGCCTTCATCGCAGAGCACTTCGCAGCAGCAGCGGACCATCTTATAGAGCGCACCGTGAAAGGCAGGGATATGGACATCGATCTCACCGAAGACGAAATCCGCCGCTACTCCCGCCACATCCTGTTGCAGGAAGTCGGCGGCAACGGCCAGGCGTTGCTGAAGGCGGCCAAGGTGCTGGTGATCGGCGCCGGCGGTCTGGGCAGCCCGCTGGCCTTGTATCTGGCGGCGGCCGGCGTCGGTACGATCGGCATCGTCGATGACGACCGTGTCGAGATCTCCAACCTGCAGCGTCAGATCGCCCATACCACCGCGCGGATCGGCGCGGGCAAGGCGGCGTCAGCCGCCGAGGCGGCGCTTGCGATCAACCCGGAGGTGCGGATCGAGACCCATCCGTTCCGGCTGGACGCCGGCAACGCGGCGGAGCTGATCGCCCGCTACGACATCATCTGCGATGGAACCGACAATTTCGGCACGCGGTTCCTGGTCTCCGACGCCTGCGTGCTGGTCAAGCGCACGCTGGTGTCCGCCGCCGTGTTGCGTTTCGAGGGGCAGCTGTCGGTGTTTAAGCCGCACGCCCACGCGACCGGCGAGCAGGCCGGGCCGTGCTATCGCTGCCTGTATCATGAGGCGCCGCCGGACGGCATGGTGCCGACCTGCTCGGAGGCCGGGGTGCTCGGCGCCGTTACCGGCGTGATGGGGACGCTGCAGGCCACCGAGGTGCTGAAGGAGATCCTCGGCATCGGCGAAACGCTGTCCGGCCGGCTGCTGATCTGGGACGCGCTGGCCACCCGGTTTCGCACGGTCCGGCTGCGCGCCGATCCGCACTGCCGGTCGTGCGGGCCGAATGCGGTGATCACGGATCTGTCCGCGCATGGTGATACGTCCGGGCCGGCCTGTGCCATCTGAGCACCCGCGGGACCGGGCGCCGAACCGGGCGCCGAACCTGGGCATATTGCTGTTGTCGGGGTCGCATGACCGGGCGCATTACGCGTTCGTGCTGGCCGCCGGGGCGGCCGCTCTCGGGCGAGAGGTGGTGGTGTTCGCCTCCAATGCCGGCTGCCGTGCGCTGCTGACGGACTGGTTGGGGCTGGACGATGCGGCGCGCGATGTGCGGGTGCGCGCCGCGGGGGTGGCCGGGATTGCCGAACTGCGCGAGGCATGTGTGGAGATGGGCGTGCGCCTGATCGCCTGCGAGGCGGGTTTGCGGGCGGAGGCGATCGAGGTGGACGGTTTGCTGCCCGGTGTGGAAATCGCCGGAGTCGCGACGTTTCTTTCCGCGATCGGAACCGGACAAATTGCCACGATCTGATTTGGGCGCGATGAAACCTGCACGGAACCTCTTGACCCGATTCGGCGATTCTGGGCACGCATAGGAAATGTCAGTCCAGCAAATGGCGGCCAGTGTTCAGGGATGGCGTGCGCGACGGGCCTGCGTCGCCTGGCTGCTGTTCGGGCTGTTGCCGGCCATTTGCTCGCCGCCCGCGTGGGCGCAGACCGCGGGCACTTCGGCCGCGCCTCCAACCAACAGCCTGCATGCTCCGGCAAAGACAAAATCGACGAAGGCACCTGCCCCAGCCCCCACGCCGCCTCAGGCTGCGCCGCGCCCTGCCGTGCAACAGCAGGGCACGAAGCCCGCGCCGTTGGTGATGCCAAAAGGCTCCGCACATGCCCAGCCGGCTACCAAAAGTGGGTCCAAGGCCAGGAACGCCGCCAAACCGGCAACTGCCGCTGCCGGGGCGGCGGCCGCAGGTGCTGCGGCCGGAGTGGCCGCCGGGGCAGCGGCAGGCGTTGCCGCGCCGGCGCAACCCGCCTCCCCGCCCGACGCGGCCAAGGGCACTGCGACCAGCATGCCCCTGCCGCGCTTCGCGGCATTACGCTCCGACGAGGTCAACCTGCGCACCGGGCCTGGCGTGCGCTATCCGATCGACTGGGTCTACAAGCGCCGCGACCTCCCGGTGCAGATCGAGCGGGAGTTCGAGGTCTGGCGCCTGGTGCGCGACCAGGACGGCGTGAAGGGCTGGGTGCATCAGGCCACCCTGACCGGGCGGCGCAGCTTCGTGGTGACCGGTACCGAGCGGGTGATGCGTCGGCAGGGCAATGCCGACGCCTCTGCGGTGGCCCGCCTGCAGCCCGGGGTCGTCGGTCACATCCGCAGCTGCGAGGCAGCCGCGCAATGGTGCCAGGTGCAGGTCGGCGACTACAAAGGCTGGCTGAAGCGTGACGAGTTCTGGGGCATCTTGCCCAACGAGGGGATCAATTGAGTCAGGTCTGATCTGGTTAGGCTCGGCGCTGCCGAGAGAAGGGATGCTTTGTTTGGCGGAAAGTAGACGCTAGGCTTCCCCACAGACAGACCCGAGGTGTTTCCCGTGCCAGATACCCCCCCCTCATTCGCCAACCGATGACCTGCCGCGCGCGATGCACGATTTGGGTGGTGCCAGCAAATTCATGTGCGAGCCGGTCGACATCGAGGCGCACGCACTGACCGATTTCGACAGGGAAGTGGACGCGCTGCGCCAGCTCCTCGGCGCCAAGGAGATCATGGGCGTGGACGAGCTGCGCCGCGGCATCGAGGCGATCCCCGAGGCCGACTACCTGCGGCTGAGCTACTACCGAAAATGGATCCGCTCGATCACCGGCAATTTACTGCAAAAGGGCGTGATCACCGAGGCTGAGTTGCGCGCCGAACTGGATGCCGGACAGGGGAGGGTTTGATGCTCGCCCCCGGTTCCCAGGTGCTGGTGAAGAACGACTGGCCCGAAACCCGCGGCCCCTGCCATATCCGCACGCCGCACTATCTGCGCGGCCATCGCGGCGTGGTTGTGCGCCAGTTTGGCGCCTTCCCGAACCCAGAGGACCTTGCCTTCGCGCGGCCGGCGGCGCGCGTGCCTCTGTACCATGTGGCGTTTTCCCGCCAGGATATCTGGCCGGAGGGATCGGACCGGGACGAGCTGCTGGTGGAGATCTACGAGCATTGGCTGGAGCCGGTAGGGGCAGCATCCTGATGGACAAAATTCTCGAAACCGACGGCGAGCGCCTGCTGGTTGCGGTGCGCAACCTGCTGGAAGCCAAGGGACTGGTTACCACGGCCGAAATCACCGAGCGCCGTGCCATCACCGATGCAGCCAACCCCGGCCAGGGTGCCCGCATGGTCGCCAAGGCCTGGACCGATCCAGCCTATCGGGTCGCGATGCTGTCGGACGGCGCGAAGGCGGCGGAAGCCCTCGGTATCCCGATGCGCGGCATGCCGCCGCTGGGGGTGCTGGAGAACACGGCCGAATTGCATAACCTCGTCGTCTGCACCCTATGCAGTTGCTATCCGCGGGCCGTGCTGGGCTATCCGCCATTCTGGTTCAAGTCCGCCGCCTATCGCGCCCGCGCCGTGCGCGACCCGCGCGGCCTTCTGGCGGAATGGGGCACCCACCTGCCGGAAGCCATGAAGCTGCGGGTGGTCGATTCCACCGCCGATTATCGCTGGATGGTGCTGCCGATGCGTCCGGCCGGCACCGAAGGTTGGAGCGAGGAGAAGCTCGCCTCCATCGTCCGCGAGGGCGACATGATCGGGGTAACGATACCGGCGGCCTAGTTACCTGGAGGTTGCCCTACGGCACCGCCCAATAAACGAGAAAAGGATAGGGAACACCATGAAACCCGAACTTACGCTCCTGGTCTGCGCGATCGTTCTGGCCTTCGCGCAACTGCTCGCTGGCGTTCTGGGCGCGATGCAGCAGGTCGGCCTGCCGGTACTGCTGGGCAACCGCCAGGGCCTGCCCGAGATCACCGGCTGGGCCGGACGGGCGCAGCGCGCGCACCGCAACATGGTCGAAAACCTCGTGCTGTTCGCCGCCCTGGTGCTGGTGGCGGTCGTTGCCGGGCGCACCAATGCGATGACATTGCTCGGTGCGCAGATCTTCGTCTGGGCCCGCCTGGCCTATGCCGCCATTTATGTGGTCGGCCTGCCGCTGCTGCGGACCCTGTCATGGTTGGTTTCGGTAATCGGCATGGCCATGATCGCGCTGCAGCTGTTTTAATCGCCCTCGGCACCCGCTCGCCAGTCATGAGGCGGCATCGCGCCGCTTCAGTCCCGTTTCTGCATCCGTTCGGCGAACAGGCCGGCGACCAGCGCCGCCAGCAGCAGGGCCGCCTTATTCTGCTTGAAGACGTTGCCGAGCGCCGCCAGCATGGCCGCGGCAGGATCGGCTCCGGCTGGGCCGGCGCCGCTTGCCTGAAGCCGGACCACTGGCTTCTGCTTGGGCTTCATCGTCAGCCAGGCACCCAGCAGTAGCAGCAAGGCCAAGGCTAAGAAGGCGCCGGCGACCACCAGGGACGCACCGGCAGAACCGAGCGCGGCCGCCGCATAGGCCCACAATGCCGCCCCCGCCAATCCGATGGCCACGAACAGCGCCAGGCATGCCAGCAGCAGACAAACCCCCGCCGCCGCTGCCCGCCCGGCCGCAGCGGCGATCCGCTTGCCGTCGAACGCGGGCGTCAGGAGGCCCATCAGCAGCCGAATGATGGCGGCGATTGGCATTCCGGTGTCAGCGCGACAGCAGGCGGCTGGCGATAAAGCCGATCGAGAAGGCCAGCAGCAGGGTGGTCAGAGGCCGTTCCTCGATTTCCTGCGCCAGCACCTTGGCGCCACGTCCGGCCTGCGCCGTTGCTTGGCCATAGATGTCGGCCGCTTTGCCGCTGAGTTGCTCCGCGGCGTTGTGCACTGCCTCTCTCGCGTGACCCGGCTGGGTGGCCTTGAGGTTGGCGAGCAGGGTGGCAAAGTCCCGCTTTAAGGCAGCAAGATCATCCGCGATGGCAGACTGCACCGCCGCGGCTTCGGGTTCTTTTGTGGTTGGCATGGCAACCTCCTTCATCGGGTGGTTCAAAGATTATGCGGTTACATTCTACCGTTCGCGGCGGAAGTTATTCCAGGGCGGTTCAACGGACGGGCGCCGAATAGATCATCCCGCCCTTGCTCCACAGTTCGTTCTTGCCACGAGCCATGTTTAACCCGCTCGCCGGGCCGAAGTTCCGCGCGAACATTTCGCCATAATTGCCGACGGCCTTGATCGCCCAATAGGCCCAGCGATTGTCCAGCGCCATGAACTTGCCGAAATCTCCCTGCACCCCCAGCAGGCGGCGCGTGGGCGGCGCCTCGCTGTTCAGCTTCTCGTCCACATTGGCCTGGGTGATGCCCTGTTCCTCCGCTTCGATCAGGGCGTTCAGCGTCCATTTCACGATCGCGTACCATTGATCGTCCCCCTGGCGGACGGCCGGGCCGAGCGGTTCCTTGCTGATGATCTCGGGTAATACCATCTGGTTTTCCGGATCGTGCATGATCGTCGCGATCGAGGCGAGCTGGCTGGAATCGGTCGAATAGGCGTCGCAACGGCCCTTGTTGTAGGCGTCGCGGCCTTCCTGCACCTGCTCGAACACAACAGGCTGGTATTTCACATTGTTGGCCCGGGCCCAGTCGGCGAGGTTCAACTCGCTGGTGCTGCCGGCGGAGACGCAGATCGTCGCGCCGGACAGGTCCAACGCATGTTTCACGCCGGACGATTTACGGACCAGGAAGCCCTGCCCGTCGTAGAAATCGACGCCGGTGAACAGCGTGCCGTTCGCCGCCTCGCGGGTCAGCGTCTGGGTCAGGGTCTGGATCACCAGATCCACCTGTCCGGCCTGCAGCGCGGGCAGCCGCTGGGCGCCGTTCAAGGCCACCAGCTTTGCCCGGGGAACTCCGTTTGGCCCCGCCTCGTCGCCGAACACGGCAGCGGCCACGGCGCGGCAGATATCCACATCCAAGCCGTGAAACACGCCCTTGCTGTCGATCGTGCCGAAACCGGGCGTGCCGGACGGCACCGCGCATTCCACGAAGCCCTTCGCCTTGATCTGCGACAAGGTCGGCCCGGCGGAGTTTTGGGCGAAGGCAGGCGAGATCATGAGCAGGCAGCAGAAAATCAGCGCGCGCATCGGCCAGCATTCCCCAAAAAATTCCGCGTCGATGAGGTTTCCCTCGCCGCCGGCGTCAGCTTACCCCATCCTGCCAGGAAATAACCGTCCGGAGGAATAATCCATGCTGCACATTCACGGATCTTCCCGCTCGCGCGCCATTCGCACGCTTTGGATGGCGACCGAGTTGAACCTGCCTTACGAGCCGATCGACCTCGCCCCACGCTCGCCGGGAACGCGAACGGCGGAATTTCTGGCGATGAACCCGAACGGTGCCGTTCCGGTGATCGAGGACGATGGGTTCGTCCTGTCGGAATCGATGGCGATCAATCTCTATCTCGCCAAGAAGCATGGCGGCGGGCTGTATCCGGCGACCGCGCACGGCGAGGCGCTTGCCTGGCAATGGAGTTTTTGGACGGTCGACCGGATCGATCGGCAACTCGTGACCTATGCCAGCCACGCGTTTGTATTGCCCGAGGCTGAGCGCGACCCAGCCGCCGCCGCGGCGGCATGGGCGCAGATCGAGCCGGCTTTGGGTGTACTGGAAGCGAATTTGGCAAAGCGAAGCTGGCTGGCCGAGGATGCGTTCACCGTCGCCGACCTGAATGTGGCGTCGGCGATGTATCGCGCCCTGTTCATGGATATGGGCAATTGGCCGCGGATGAGGGACTGGCTGGCGCGCAGCTGGGATCGTCCGGCGGCGAAGAAGGCCCGCGCGATGCGGGAGTAGCTATCCTGCCGGGATGAGCTTGATTCGCTTGCCGTCGACGCCGACGGCGATGCGGCCGGATTTCAGCGCCATTGCGTCGTTGCCGAAAACCTCGCGCCGCCAGCCGTGCAGCCCCTGAATATCGGGTTCGTCCTCCACCGCCAGCCGGTCGATGTCTTCGGAGCTGGCGACCAGTTTCGGCGCGACGTGGTGCTGCTCGCACTTGGCCGCCAGCAGAACCTTCAGCAGCGATACCAACGCAGGCGATGGCCGGGGGCCGTCCTTGCTGCGCGGCACGTCGGGAAGGTCCTCATCGAGGACTTTCTTGGCTTCAGCCACGGCGGCGATCAGCGACAGGCCACTTTTGCCGTCCGCAAAGCCTCGGGTGATGCCGCGGGCGCGGGCGAGCGCGTCCGGCGTTTCCGGGGCGGTGGCGGCCAGTTCCAGCAGAGCTTCATCTTTCAGCAGGCGCTGGCGCGGAATGTTCACCCGCTGCGCTTCTCGCTCACGCCAGGCGGCGATCGCGCGTAGCACGCCCAGGAACCGTCGGTTGTTCGTACGCGGGCGCAGCCTTTCCCACATCGTCTCGGGATCGGCGCGGTAGGTGGCGGGATCGGCGAGCAGGCCCATCTCCTCGGCCACCCATTCGAGCCGGCCCTCCTTCTCCAGCCGTGCCGCCAGCTTGCGATAGACGCCGCGCAGATAGGTCACATCGGCGGCGGCGTAATTGATCTGCGCGGCGGACAGCGGCCGTGCTGCCCAGTCGGAAAAGCGGTGCGCCTTGTCGATCGAGCCACCGGTCAGGGCCGATACCAGCGCGTCGTAGCCAACCTGGTCGCCGAAGCCGGCCACCATTGCCGCCACCTGGGTATCGAACAGCGGCCGCGGCACGTCGCCGAATTTCAGCACGAAGATCTCGATGTCCTGGCGGCAGGCGTGGAACACCTTCAGAACCTTTTGGTCCGCCAGCAGCCGCCCGAGCGGGGCGAGGTCGATGCCCTCGGCCTCGGTGTCCACAACCGCCACCTCATTGTCGCCGGCCAGTTGCACGACGCAGAGCTCGGGCCAGTAGGTCCGCTCGCGCATGAACTCGGTGTCCACGGTGACGAACTCTTCCGCGGCAAGCCGGGTGCAGAGGGCGTCGAGCTCAGCGGTGGTGGTGATGAGCGAGGGGGGCGGGAAGTCGGAATGTTTGGAACGGGGCATAGCCACGCTTTACACGC
>CAINEA010000853.1 GCA_903847525.1 uncultured Acetobacteraceae bacterium
CCGAGCGCCACATCGCCGAAGTCTTTGCGGAAAAGACCAACCTGTTCCGCGCCACCTTCGCCCGCGCCGAGGACACCACCCCCGACTGCCGCGACTGCGACAGCGCCTTTGAGGTTTTGCGCGCCCAAAGCTTCCTTTCCAGCCACCTGGAAAAGACCCGCACCCGCCCGCAGGATGTCGGTCCAAACATCATCGCCAACGTCGAGGAAGGGCTGCGCTACTCCGCCCTCGACGTCGCCCAGGCCCACGCCAACCAGACCGCGATGTACCGCCGTTGGCAGAACTTCTTCGAGGATTTCGACGTCATCCTCACCCCCGCCATCACCATCAGCCCGCGCTCCTGGCGCGAACTCTACCCGGCCGAGATCGACGGCAAGCCAACGCGCACCTATTTCCACTGGCTGTCGCTGGCCTACGCGGTCACCTTGGTCGGCCACCCCGCGATCTCCCTGCCGGTTGGCACCGATCGCCACGGCATGCCCTTCGGCCTGCAGATCGTCGGTCCCCGCGGCGGCGACGCAAAGGTGCTCGCCGTCGCCGGCGCCCTGGAACGCCTGCTCGCCGGCGACCCCCGCACCGCCCGCCCGGTGCCGGACCTGGCGAAATTGAAGGCCGCCGCTCCGATCCGTGAGAGCGAGGCTTTTCTAGGCTTCGGCTAACCGATCCGGCTGATGATCGTCCCGCTCGTCGCCAGTTCGTGCAGCAATGCCATTGTCGCGCTCGCCGAGGTGTTGAACGGGTCCAGCACGGGCATCGAGGAGTATTTCAGCAGCAGCGCGGTATTCACCTTGGCCATGTTCACATGGCCCATGTTCCAGCGGCCGAAGCGGCGCTCGGGGATCTCCTCGTAGCTGAGGATTCGCACCGAATGGTGCCGGTCGTCGCGGATGATCGTGTTGAACAGGTCGCAGACCGCATCGCGCCCGCCTTCCAGCACCTGCACGAAGATGTCGTCGACGAAGCACAGCAATCCGGTCACGCCGCGCGGCGGATTGTTCCGGTGCGATTGCTCGACGATCAGGTCCACCCGGCCCGGGTCCAGGGGAGTGGCGGCGCGGCTGGCATACAGGCAGCGGACGAGCATGGTTGCCTCAGTCCTTCAAGTTGATAAGCGACAGGAATTCTCGGCGCAGCGAGGCATCCTTGAGGAAGGATCCGCGCATCGCGCTGTTGACCATCTTGGTCGCGGAGTCCTTCACCCCGCGCCAGTGCATGCAGAAATGATCCGCCTCCATCACCACCGCAAGCCCGTCCGGCGTCACCTTGTCCATCAGCAATTCGGCGATCTGGGTGATCGCCTCTTCCTGGATCTGCGGCCGGCTCATGATCCATTCCGCCAGGCGCGAGTATTTCGACAGCCCGATCAGGTTGGAATGTTCGTTCGGCATCAGCCCGATCCACAGCCGTCCCATGATCGGGCAGAAATGATGGCTGCAGGCGCTGCGCACCGTGATCGGCCCGACGATCATCAGTTCATTGAGGAACGCGGCATTGGGAAACTCGGTCACCGGCGGGGCAGGGGCGTAGCGCCCGCGAAACACCTCGGTCAGGTACATCTTCGCCACCCGGCGCGCGGTGTCCTGGGTGTTATGATCGCTTTGCGTATCGATCACCAGGCTCTCCAGCACCCCCTGCATCTTGCCCGCGACCTCTTCGAGCAGGCCATCCAGCTCTCCGGGTTCCAGGAAGTCGGAAATATTGTCATTGGCATTGAAGCGCTGCTGCGCCGTCCGAATACGGGCGCGGATGCGGGCCGACACCGGCAGGTCCGGATCATCGCCGGGTGGCAACGGTTGCTTGGGCATGATTTTTCGAGTTCGCCTTATCTGGGGCCGCGTGCAGCGCCGATCGGTCGAAAGGGAATACGCCCCTGCAACCAACGCCCGGCCGGACCGAAACCAAGCTTAGTCACCGATCGCCCCCGGGTGCAACCACACCACTCTTATCCCACCGATCCACCGCCAACCTTACCCCCCAGGCTCCGCCTTGGCCGGTCCTGTACCGTCTCCAAAACCGCCGATCGCCGCCGCCCCCAAACGCGCCTCCATCGCCGCTATCCTGGCCTGCATCTCCTGAACCGCCGCTTCCAGCCCATCGAACCGCGCCGCATAGCCAGCCATTCGCCGGACCATTTCCCGAATTTCCGGGCTGTTCTGGGCCGCGCAATCATCCTGCTCCCCGGTCATGCCGTCTCCTGTCTACCCTGCTGTTCCATTTGAGGGGCTGGTCAAGAACCCTAAGCCGCCTGTAGGAAAGCGCCAAGGAAAGCCGCGGTCCCCGTGGTACCCGCCTGCCCAGGCCTCGGCCGGGCAGGTCCGAACTCAAATAATGAAGACAGGTGTAGCTTGAGCGACCAGACAATGACGATGAATGAAGCCGCCGCGCGGCTATCCGTGCCGCTATGGGTGTTGCGGCGCTCGATCTTCGAAGGCCGCGTCCCGGCCCCCCCCCAGAAGGGCGCGCTGGCCCATGTGACCGCCGAGTGGGTCAAATCCGTCGCCGCCGCCGCGGCGGCCGAGCCGGCCAAGGTGCTGTCACGCACCCGCCGCCAATCCGTGGAGCCCTTCGCCCGCTACCAGGGCACGTCCGTCTGGAAGCGGAACCACGGCGGCACGGGCCGGGCCGAGTTCGCCAAGGCCCTCGCCGACAGCCGCTGACACCCGACCGGTTCGGCCCGCTTCGCCGACCCGGTCGATCCGCGGATCGAGAAGAATGTCAGGGTCTGACCGGCGATCGCCGGTCAGACGCTGACCTTTGTACCCGCCTGCCGCGTCGGCAAGATCCCTCCCCGTACAGGCGGCCCCCCATCCAGCCGGCCAACGCCCCCGGTCCCGGCCATCAACAAATCCCGCAGCGCCCGGCTCCCTGGGTTGGCAGCTTCCC
>CAINEA010000854.1 GCA_903847525.1 uncultured Acetobacteraceae bacterium
CGATGGATTGAAGCGCTTGGGATATCGCGCGATCAGGTCGGTTGCGGGTGGTTTCCGTGCCTGGCGGGAAAAGGGCCTGCCCGTCGAAACGCCCAAGGTACTGACTGCCACCGATCGCGAGCGCTATGCCCGCCACCTGTCTATCCCGGAAGTCGGCGAGGCCGGGCAGGCGCGTCTCATGTCGGCCCGCGTCGCGCTCGTCGGCGCTGGCGGCCTCGGCTCGCCGATCGCCTTTTATCTTGCGGCGGCCGGCGTCGGTACGCTTGGCCTGATCGATGACGACCGGATTGAGCGCAGCAACTTGCAGCGTCAGATTCTCCACTCCGACGATCGTATCGGCGAAGGTAAGGCCCGCTCGGCCGAGAAGACCCTGAGCGCCTTCAATCCCACCATTGCGATCACTGTTCACGAAACCCGCCTTGACGCAAGCAACGCCGAGGCGATCCTCCGCGATTACGATCTTGTGATAGACGGCAGCGACAATCTGCCCACCCGCTACCTGGTGAACGACACATGCGTACGCCTGGGCATTCCGATGGTCTATGGCGCGATCTTCCGTTTCGAGGGGCAGGCATCGGTTTTCTGGCCGGGCGGACCGCGCAGTGGCCCATGTTACCGGTGCCTGTTCCCGGAACCGCCACCGCTCGAGCTTGCGCCTTCCTGCGCTGACGCCGGCGTGTTGGGCGTATTGCCGGGGGTGATCGGCACGGTCATGGCCGCCGAGGCACTGAAACTTCTGCTCGACATGGGCGAACCGTTGATAGGCCGTCTCCTGACCTACGACGCGCTTGCCGGCAGGTTCGTCGAGTTGTCGCTTGCGTCCGACCCGGATTGCCGCTGGTGCTCGCCGTCGGCGAAAGCTCCCGACCTGGTGGACTATGCGCAATTCTGCGCTTCGGGTCCGGCGGATGCTGCCGCTGTTCCCACGACCCGGAAGATCTTTGCCTAGCGCAGGAACTAAGCGAGGGCTCACTCAGCCAGGGGGACGGGCATCTCGGCTTTGGTTATGATCGGGTCGATCGCCGCCAACTGATGCGCGATCCGCGCACGGACGTCATGAACGATGACCGAGTCTCGCAACGCGCCAATCAGGTCTTCGACCTCTTCGAACCCTGCGTTGGCGCCCCAGGCGCTCGCATCTCCCTCGATCCGAACGTTCGTATACGTCGCGTGCCGCTCGGCAAGCGCCCTAGGATCCTCTTCGGCGACATGCAGATATTCCGGCCGATCCTTGTAGGCATCGACGACGGCGGCCTGTTCGGCGCAGGCGAGCGCCCAGCGCGGGAAAAGACCGCGCATGCGCAGTTCGTCAGCCAGCGCCTTGGCGCCGCGGTCGAGGCTCCCGCTCGATCTCACCCAGGCCCGCATGCGGCGGCAACCGGCATCCTGGGTCAAGTATTCGTCAAGATCGGCCTCGGTGAACAGGTTGCCCCTAAGCCACAGCGCAAGATCCTCGGGAGACTCGATACTGTGCTGCTTCATGAACGCAACGCGCTCCGCTGCCACCTCCTCAGCGGTCACCTCGATGCCGACGAGATGGGCGAAGAAGCTGACGATGGCCCGGTTGAGCGAAGCGCGCCGTACCTCCTCGAACTCGGTGCTTTGCAGGGCGAACAATTCCGTCACCTGTTGAAGCGTGACAGTCCCTTTGGCTGTCTCGATCTTTTGATCGAGATTGTAGAGGTTCTCGAACACCGAGGAGCGCGTGAACGTGAACGGCACTGGGGTCGGCAGCTTGTCGGTGCCGTCCTGCAACCGCCGCAGGGCAATGAGCAACTCGCCCGCATCCTTCTTCTTGAGGTCGTCATAGCCCTCGGAAAGCGCGCGCTCGGCCGCATTCAAGGAAGGGCCCGAGAACCCGGCCCGCCGGCATTGTTCGAGAATGGCGTCAAGGTCCCTCTTTGGGTAATAGATCGACTGCGCGATCTCGATCAGCCGCGCGGCTGCCGCCGCATCCAACTGGCCGCCGGCAACCGCGGCTCGGACGGACGCGCGAACGTTCACGAGTGGTATCGAAAGCGGCTGGAACCCGGACGCCGCATCGCCGTGCAGCAGCGCCACCTCATCGTCGCCGGATATGACGCCGTCTCGATACCAACGGAATATTTCGCCGACGCCGACCATCCCGTACGGATACGTTTCGGCTGCTCGCAGGGCGCCCATGCTGCTGGAACCATAAATCGTGATGCCGCGGCTGAGCAGATAACAGACCTCGTTGTGCCACACCGACAGATTCTGGTGAAAGGTGCCGTCGATCAGGCCAATGACGGTGGCGTTGCCCTGGTTGACGCATGCGATCAGGTCGCCCTGCTGCGCCGGCGGATGGAAAGCCGCGTGTGGCATCAATGCTCGCGCTTCATCCTCGGGCATGGACGGGCCGAGAAAGACGCTGACGATCATGGCAACGTTCCCCCCGCCGCGGCGCGGGCACGCGGACCGGGCCGATAGCCGTGGTGCATGTAGCCCTCGAGGCCCGGCACGATCACCCGCACGACATGGATGGGGAAGTCGTCCGGGGTCAGATCGAAAACGACGACGTGGGGCAGCCCGATGGCGCGTATGCGGTTCAGCAAGGTGGTCACATCCTCCTCGAACGTGTTGGCGGCGCAAGATGGGCCAAGGCGGCCCGCCGGCGTTTCCTCGTGGAAGACGCGCTCCAGCTTGCTCATCATTGGGCGCCAGTTCGACCGGGCTCGGGCGAAGGCCGATCGGAAGATGTCGTCACGCGATCCGGCGATGAAGTTCAACCGGGCCTGCAGCGCCTCGGTGATGGCGCGCAGAACGGCGATCTCCGGATCAAGATGCGCGCCCGATCCCCTCATGAGGCCAACGCCATGATCGGTCCGGTCGTAGGCGATCGCCACAAAGGTCGGCACGCCGATGTCGTTCGTTGAGTCATACACGACGACACGGACGTCCGCTCGATCGCACTTCTCGAGCACTTGCGCGATCAGCGGCCGCGACTGCAATTCGGCGTTCCTGAACAGTGGCAAGGCCTGGCCGTTGTACATCGCCGCGTGATGCCCGCAGGCCATGGCATCACGCTCGATCGTCTCGTACAGCGCCGCGGCGACCGCTTCGAGAAATGAATTGCCCGCCCCGAGTCCATTGGAACTCGCCTGAAAGGCGCCCAGATTCACCGCATGCGCCTCGCTTCGGGACATGCCGACTGTCGCATAGGGCACCGGCACCTCGGCCTGCGTGATCAGGTCCCAACCGAGGCACCAGTGAAACGGCCATTCCGGGCTGAACAGGTTGTTCTCGCTCAGCGGGAGATTGGCGACCGCAGGCGCGTCGTGGCTCGCCGCGAGGTCACGATAGCTGGCGCGGATGGTCGGCAATTCCGCTGTCTCGGCGGCGTAAAGTTCGAACGCCTCCATCGCCCCCGAAACGTTGGCCTGATCGATCGTGACGCCCTTGCCCGACGAGCAGGCCATCGTGAGTGCGTTTGGACGAATCGCCAGCGTGGTGGGGACGCCGACATGGTCGAGACCCGTGACATCGGCGATGCGAGTAACCCCGGCTCGAGCAAGGTAGGGGCGGATCGTCGCGAACGTCTCAGCAGGCGAGACGGCACGGTGTGTACCGGCGCTGAACGCCTTCACGCTGCGCAGCGACTTGCCGCGGAACCCGATCGCCGGGTGCCGGGCACACTCCGCGGCGTTCTCGCCGCGCCGTGCGAACGCCTCAAGCTCTTCGCAAGTCTCCGGCAGTGTGGATGGTTGCCCGAAACCCGAGCCGCTCACTTGGACTTGAGTTGCGCGGCTGCAGCGCCCCAGGTAGCCGCTGCGGCGGCGACGACCGCGGCCGGACACATCAACGCCTCTTCCTTGGACCAGCCGAAAGACCTGAACTCCTCTTCGCTCGGCGCGACGTTGCTCAAGCCCCGCTGGTGTGCACCGATTAGGCGCTCGAATGTTGCGAGCAGTTCTGGGTCCTTCATGAACTGCTCCCTGAGCCGCGTGGCGATCTCGCGCCGGTGATGGTTTTGGAAATGCGGCGACATGATTTTGTTGAGGGTTTCCAGATTCAGGACTTCTTCCGGAGCTTTCGCCATTTCATTTACCTCTCATTGCGAATCAGTTGCACCAGTCAAACGCTGTTATAGATTACTACCCTTTCTCGTTGCCGTAAACAGCAACAATACGTGATGTGCGATCGGGGTGAACACCGAGATGACCGCCAAACTGAACGCCCTGAAGCGTGAGAACGAGGGAACATGGACGCGAGCCGATCT
This sequence comes from uncultured Acetobacteraceae bacterium, assembly GCA_903847525.1. GTDB lineage: Bacteria > Pseudomonadota > Alphaproteobacteria > Acetobacterales > Acetobacteraceae > PALSA-911. Next base: position 4,238 of record CAINEA010000854.1, read on the forward strand.
GCTCGGTGGTGGCGATCGGCGATTGCGCGGTCGATGGCCCGACCGGCACCCGGCCACAGGGTTCCCTGGGCGATGGATTTGCTGGTTACCGTGCGCACTGTGTAGCACCGGCCGATGCCCGGGATACGAGGCGGGCTGCCGTTCGGACGTGAGCACCGGTTAGCATTTCAGAGAGATATCGGACGATAGATTGCCCTGAACAAAGGGAGCATGTGCGGACATATGTCGAGGGAGATTTCGGCAACGAAGGGGTCGTGTACTTCGGGGCCAGACTGGAATGACGACGCCGAGCGGACCCGTGAACTGGGCGCGAGGGTGTGGGCGGAAATGCAGCAGCGCGCGATCGTGCCCACGCCAAGGGCCTTCGAATTGTGGTTCACGTTTCGCAGCGGCGTGGCCCCCGACCTGACCAGGCAGATGACGCAGTTGCTGGCGAGTGGCCAGGCGCTGACACCCGCCTTGCTGGATGGCGTGCACCATGAGTTTCTGGCCATGCCCGTAACCAACACCGATATGGTGAGTGACGGAGCCGCGCAGATCCAGCAGGCGGCGGAAGCCCTTGCCACACAGGTCGCGACGGGCAACGCCGCCGTCACGCATTATGCCGATACACTCACGCACTGGGCCGAACGCATTGGCGATCAGCGGACCGTTGCCGGGTTGGTCGGGGCTGTCACCGCGCTGACGGACGCGACGATGAAGGCCGCGGAGCGCAATCGGAAATTGGAACAGCAACTGTCGGCGTCGGCCACCCGCATCGGGAAGCTGCGCCAATCTCTGTCGGATGTGAAGCAGGAGGCGAGTACCGACACCCTCACTGGAATCGCGAACCGGAAGGCGTTCCAGGTGGGCCTCAAGCAGGCTATTTTCCAGGCGCGCGCGGTGCCGTCGAGCCCGCTGTCCGTAATGATGCTCGATGTGGATCACTTCAAGATCTTCAATGACACCTATGGCCATGCCACCGGCGATTTGGTTTTGCGCCTGGTTGCGCGCCTGCTGACCGATAACAGCAAGGGCCGCGATACGGTGGCACGCTATGGCGGCGAGGAGTTCGCAATCCTTCTGGTAGGCGCCGACCTTGAGTCCGCGATCACCGTGGCAAACCAGATATGTGAGTCGCTGAGCAGCAAGCGGCTGGTCATGAAGGGATCCAAGCAGGATATCGGTCAGGTCACGATTTCCATCGGCGTCGCGGAACATCGCGCGGGAGATACCATGGCAACCCTGATCGACCGGGCGGATGCCGCGTTGTACCGGGCGAAGGAGCTGGGGCGTAATCAGGTGTGCAGCGAAGCACAACTGATGCGCGAAGTGGCAGGGTAGACGCATCGTGGCGGGCATACGCCGGCACCGAACGCATCGTTCGCGGATGATCGGCGCCAGCAATGCTTTGTCAATCCTTTTCGGCAACGGATGGGGCATGCGGATACCGATGCTATTTCGGATATGTTTGCGGCCAAGGCCTCGACGCATCGCCGCCGCGGATCGCGACGCCTTTCTTGCGGGTAGTCGCAGGCGGGGCTGGGCCCTGATCGCTGCCGGTCTGCTGGTCCAGATTTGCTCCGCGTGGCCTGTACTAGGGGCGGACGGCACGGAGGTTCGATTGCAATTCCGGCGCCCGTCCGAGATCCCGTTCCCGGAAGATAATCCCTATTCCAAAGCCAAGACCGAGCTCGGACGGAAGCTGTTTTTCGACCCGGGCCTGTCCGGCACGGGTTCCCATGCCTGTGTCACGTGCCATCTTCCGGAAGTGGCCTGGACGGACGGCAACGCCCGTGCGATCGGTTGGGCGGGGACGGTTCTGCCGCTGCGCTCGCCGAGCCTGCTGAATGTCGCCTGGCTCGACCGCCTGGGTTGGGACGGCAAGTTTCCGGACCTGGAGAGCGTCGCCTTCACGCCGCTGCTCTCACCGGCGAATATGCACCAGACCGAGCCGGAATTGCTGGCGAAGTTGCAGGCAGATCCGGACTACGCGGCGCAGTTCCGAACCGCTTTCGGCGGCGACGGAATCACTCGGAGACGGATCGAATTGGCGCTGGCGAACTTCGAACGCACGATCGTCTCTGCGGTGGCGCCATTCGATCGCTGGATCGACGGCGACGAGCAGGCGATTCCCGAGACGGCCAAGCGTGGCTTCGTGCTGTTCACCGGCAAGGCGAATTGCGTTGCGTGCCATATGAGCTGGAATTTTACCGAGGGCGCATTCTACGATATCGGGCTCGCGGGTGACGGCGAGATCGGCCGCGGCCGGGCTTTTCCCAACTCGATCAAGCTGCGGCACGCTTACAAGGTCCCGACCCTGCGTGATGTCGCGCGCCGGGGCCCCTACATGCACGACGGTCCGCTCGCCGATCTCGATGCGGTGATTGCGTTTTACAACAAGGGTGGGCGCGAAAGGCCCAGCCGATCCGAACTGATCCGCCCCCTCGGTCTGACCGACACGGAGAGGGCAGACCTTCGCGCCTTTCTAGAGACGCTGACCGGAGACCGGGATACGCGTCCGGCCGCCGTGTCGGACAAGTAGCACAGGCCAAGCCAGAAAATTAACCGTTTGTTCAACTGCCCCGCGGATACTCCCTTGGGTGATCTATCCCGCCCAGCCACGGGCATTGTCGCCATGAAATACGTCCACATGGTGCGTAAGGAACGCCAAAATGGCTTTTCGGCTCGATCCCTTTCCCGACGATCCATTCTCTTCCTCGCTCGCTGACCGTCACCCGGTTCGCATTTCCTTCAGGGCGATCCGGACATCGTTAACAAAACTGGCTGGCTACACCATGGGAAAGAACGCCCCGATAAAGCCTGCCCCGACACACAGACATGCTGCGCCACCCCGAAGCATTTTCACTCGGCACTTCGGCATTTGCGAGGAGGCAGCAATCATTGCCGTACCGAGGCAGGCGAAAATTATACCAAGCATAACGAGCATTGGGATTCTTCCTTATTTATCGGTCTATGACTATATAATGGGACGATATAGTTAAAGCAAAGTGAGCGTCCCGACATTCACCCATGCCACCAATATCCCCTGACCGACCTGTAAGCCGCCGCATCCTATCGATCGGTCCGGCGCTTTCGTCGCATGCCCTTCATCGACGCTGGATCGTCGCGGTCGTTGCTTCCGGTTTCGTTGTTTGCCTGTCCATCGCCGCGCAGGCGCATGTGAAATGGTTCGCGGCCTATGATCTGACGGCGCCGCCACGATCGCCTTTCGCCATCTGTTCCAGCGACTTCAGTCAATTGGCCCTGCTGGCTCTGCTTTTGCTCTGGGCCGCCAGCAGAATCGAGATGACCGGTTTCGGACGCTCGCTGACCGTGGGTATGAACCTGCTGACCGAACCCTTCCGATTGCAAACCGACGCGTTGCTTCGTGCCGGCCTAGCGGTGTTCTTTGTCGCCCTTTGGACCCACGGCAACATCATATTGACGCCGGATCTGGTGACCGATCAACCCTGGGTGGAATGGCTGCAGGCAGCCATAGCGGCCGGCCTGTTGTGGCGGCCGGGTATGTTATTTTCCGGCCTCGGCATAGTCGGGCTGTTCGGCTACGGCATCGCCCGTTTCGGATGGTTCCACATGATGGACTACCCGATCTTTCTGGGTTTTGCCGCCTATTGCGTGGTTCAGGGGACGCGCCACGGCCGGGCCGGTGCGTTCGCCTTGGATCTGGTCCGATGGAGCGTCGGGATCACCCTGATGTGGGCGTCTGTGGAGAAGTGGGCCTATCCGGAATGGACCTTTCCCCTGCTCGACCTCCATCCGGCGCTCGCCTTAGGCTTCGGCCATCTCTTCTACATGACAGCGGCCGGCATGGTGGAATTCGGGTTGGCGTTCGCGCTGATCTGGACCCCGCTTGTGCGGCGGATGTCCGCCGTCATCCTGAGCGTCAGCTTCATCAGCGCCATCTTCGAGTTCGGCAAGATCGACGCCATCGGCCATCTGCCGATCATCGCGGCCCTGGCGGTTATCGTGATCGAACCCGGCATGACGAACCGCTTTGCCCGCCCTTCCTGGCTGCCGGCCTGCTTCGTGCTGGCGCTGGCCGGCTTCGTTGTCGCCTATTGCGCCGCCCACGCGATGCTGGTGTCCAGGGTCTGACCCGCTCCTGAACGAGTGACTTCGCGAGAGCCAAGCTTAGCGAACCGCAACGTTCAGGCGCATTTTCGGATGGATGCCGCACAGGACGACATAGATCCCCGCTGTGGGGAATTGGATGTTGACGGTGGTGCCTGGCGCCTGCTCGCCGGAATCGAATTTGAAATCGCGCGCGTCTACATAGGCGTGGTACATGAGCTGGCCATCGTCGTTCATGATCTGAAGAACCTGGTTCTGTTGCAGCTCGATCGCACCCGGTTGGAAGGAGCGGCTTTTTTGCATGACCTGCACGGTGCCAGACGCCAGATCCGAAACTGCCAGAGCGGTTCCCGAGGCCAGCATGACGGTGGCGATACCGATGCCGAACCGGATCATGCCGATTCGCCGGAAACGCCCGCTACAGTTGGATTTCGCCTTTAATCCAGTGCGAATAACGAACGTAGTCATCTGCATGGCGGCAACAACTTTCGGTAGCGGAAAAGAAGGACGAACCGATCGAGCGTCGTTGAGCCATATCCG
>CAINEA010000855.1 GCA_903847525.1 uncultured Acetobacteraceae bacterium
CCATGCAGCGCCTCCACCCCCGCCACGGCCTGCGCCACGGCTGCGTGATCGGTGATGTCGCAGGTCACGGGATGGGCCGCGCCACCGGATGCGGTGATATCGGCGGCGACCCGCTCCGCGGCCATCCCATCGATGTCGAACACCGCGACCTTGCTGCCGGCTTCGGCGAAACGCCGGCAGGTGGCCCCGCCGATGCCGCCGCCGCCACCGGTAACGATGACAATTTTATCTCCAAGACCGCGCATGACGCCTCCCCCATAACCTGTCCGGATGCGGGCTTCGATATCACTGGCCCGCCCGATATAGCAATGCTATGTCATATTATCCAGTGCGACACAAGATAGAATATGGCAAGGTATTGATGGATCAGATCACGGACACGCTTCCGGCCAAATCCGATACCGATGCGAAGGCACGGTTCGACATCGCCAACCGGCTGTTCCTGCGGCTGTACCAGGCGTCGAACCTGCTGCACAAAACCGGTACCCGCGCGGTCAGCAGCTTCGGCGCGACCACCCAGCAATGGGCCGTGCTCGGTGCTCTGTCGCGCCCCGCCGCGCGCGATGTCGGCATTACCGTGAAGGATCTGGTGGCCTTCCTGATGGTCAGCCGGCAAAACCTCGCCGCCGTGTTGGATCGGTTGGAGCGGGCCGGGTTGATCGAGCGCAGCCGCATCGCCGGCGACGGCCGCCTGCGCCACATCCGCCTGACGCCGCAGGGCGCGCAGACCTGGGCAGACATGCAGCCCGGGATTGGCGCCTATTACGCCGACGCGCTGACCGGGTTCTCGACCGAGGAAAGCCTGCAACTGTTCCGCCTGCTCGATCGCCTGTGCGGCAGCCTTCATCGCATCGACGGTCCCGAAGGTGACTGACGGTGGCCGGAAAATCCGGAATGAACGGCTAAGGCTCCTACGCCGGCAGCATCGGCAATGGAATCACCAGCTGGTGGAAGACCGAAGTGGAGGCCACCTGGAACCGCAACCCCGGCGGCACGTCCAACTGGGGCGAGGTGCTGTACGATTCTGTCGCGTCGGAAAACGTCTTCCAGCTGACCGAACCGGGCGAGTACTGGCTGGATACCGGCTTCTTTGCCGAAGCGGAATTCGTCAAGCAATCGGGCGACCACAACAATTTTACCGTCGGGCCGCTGTTTGCCAAGAAATTCGGCGCCGGCCTGACCAGGCTGAATTTATTATTCACCCAGGAGTTCGGGTCGGGCGCATCCGGCGGGCAGTCACTTGATTTCCGGGCGCAAAGCGTTTGGCGGGTCACGCCGCTTTTCGCGCGGGTGTGGAGGCCTAGACCGTTATCGTCCTGACTGTGCAAAACCGCAGTGTCGAATGTAGTAGGCGCACTCTGTGGGTGAGAACCGGTCGAGCAGTGTGCCGATGGTCTTCCACAGCGCCTCGACGGTTCGTTCGGCGGCCTCTCGCAGGAGGCGTTTGCGCTTCGAGAAGGCCAGTTCGATCGGGTTGAGGTCCGGGCTGTATGGGGGCAGGTAGAGTAGGGTCGCGCCACAGGCCTCGATTGCCTCGCGCACCCCGCTGACCTTGTGCGAACTGAGGTTGTCCAGCACGACCACATCGCCGGGCGACAGGGTCGGCGCGAGGAACTGTTCGACATAGGCCAGGAAGGTCGTTCCGTTGATGGCGCCGTTGAGCACGAGGGGTGCCATCAGGCCGGAGGTGCGTAGGCCGCACAGAAATGTTGTGGTGTGCCAGTGCCCGTGGGGCACCGCGCAGACC
>CAINEA010000856.1 GCA_903847525.1 uncultured Acetobacteraceae bacterium
CATCAAGACCGACAAGCGCGAGATCAAGGCCGACGATTATTTCCAGGGCATGTTCACCACGGCGCTGGAACCTGGCGAGCTGGTCACATCGGTAACGTTTCCGATTCCGGAAAAGGCCGCCTACGAGAAGTTCCGCAATCCCGCCTCGCGCTACGCGATGGTGGGCGTGTTCGTCGCCAAGACAGCGTCCGGCGTGCGGGTAGCCGTTACCGGAGCCAGCCAGGGCGGCGTGTTCCGCCATGCCGGCATGGAAAAGGCGCTTGGCGCCAATTTCTCCGCCGACGCGGCCGCCGGCGTAACAACACCTTCCGACGGCCTGAACAGCGACATCCATGCTTCCGCCCCCTACCGGGCGCATCTGATCGGGGTAATGACCAAGCGCGCGGTCGCCAAAGCGCGCTGATCGTTCCCGGATGCGGCGGGGTGCCACCCCGCCGGACCGCCTGACCCGAGCCGCGCGGCCGATGCCGCCGCGGCTCGTTTTTTTTGCTGCGCGCCGTCGCGTTTCGGTCAATGATGCAGTGCATCATCATCTCCGGGGACTGAACGCATGAAAAGACGCACGGTACTGAAATCGGCCCTGGCCGGCGCAACCGCCCTGGCCGCGCCAAGGTTGGTCCAGGCGGAATCCCAGCGTGTCATCACCTTCATACCCCACGCCGACCTGGTGTCCCTCGATCCTGTCTGGACCACGGCGGACATCACCCGCAACTATTCACTGGCCGTGTTCGACACGCTCTACGGCTACGATGCGAACTTCCAGGTGCAACCTCAGATGGTCGAGGGCGCACAGGTCTCCGACGAGGGCAAGACCTGGGACCTGACCCTGCGTGACGGCCTGAAGTTCCATGACGGCACGCCGGTGCTGGCCAGGGACTGCGTCGCCTCCATTGCCCGGTTCTGCAAGCGCGACCCATTCGGCCAGGCGCTCGCCGCACGTACCGACGAAATGTCCGCCCCCTCGGACAAAGTGATCCGCATCCGCCTGAAGAAGCCGTTCAGCCTGCTGCCGGATGCGCTTGGGCAGGTCTATTGCGTCATGATGCCCGAGCGTCTGGCGATGACGGATGCGATGAAGCAGGTAACCGAAGCGATCGGCAGCGGCCCGTTCCGGTTCGTGGCGGACGAGCGCGTTTCCGGATCCCGCGTGGTCTTTGCCCGCAACGCCGATTACCTGCCGCGCAAGGACGGCACCCCCAGCTTCAATGCGGGTCCAAAGATCGCCTATATCGACCGCGTGGTGTGGACCGTCATTCCCGACCCGGCCACCGCTGCGGCCGCGCTGATGCAAGGGGAGGTCGATTGGTGGGAAAACCCGACCATCGACCTCGTCCCGCAATTGAAGACCAACAAGAATCTCGTCATCGCGGTCAAGGACAAGACCGGTGAGATCGGCTGCCTCCGGTTCAATCATCTGCACCCGCCGTTCGACAATCCCGCCATTCGCCGCGTGGTCGTCGCCGCGATGGATCAGAAGGAAATCATGGAGGCTGTGGCTGGCGCCGTGCCGCAGATCATCAAGACCGATGTCGGCATGTTCGTGCCGGGCACGCCCATGGCCAGCACCGTCGGCGTGGAGATCACGCGGGGACCCAAGGATTACGAGAAGCTCAAAAAAGACCTGATCGCCGCGGGCTACAAGGGCGAAAAGGTCGTGATCCTGGCCGCATCCAGCATTCCCTCGATCTATGCCGAGGCCCAGGTGGCCTCCGATACGCTGAGCAAGATCGGGATGAACACCGACTTCCAGTCGATCGAATGGGGCACGGTGGTTCAGCGCCGGGCCAGCCGGGAACCGAACGACAAGGGCGGCTGGAACATCTTCTACACATGGCTAGGCGGCTTCGGAAACCTGTCGCCAGCACCCTCCATCGGCATCCGCGGCGCCGGCACCGCCTCCTGGTTCGGCTGGCCGACCGACCCGAAGATGGAGGCGTTGCGCGACGCCTGGTTCGAGGCGCCGGATATCGCGACACAAAAGAAACTATGCGACGATATGCAGGCGCAGTTCTGGATCAACCCGCCCTTCGCCCCGCTGGGCATGTACGACCTGCCCACGGCCCACCACGCCTACCTGCAAGACATCCGCGACGGCTGGCCGCAATTTTATGGCGTGAGGCGGGTTTGAGGTAGGGTAGCAAGGCCAAGGGGCTCTGCCCCTTGGATCCCCGCCAAAGGGCTAGCC
>CAINEA010000857.1 GCA_903847525.1 uncultured Acetobacteraceae bacterium
ATGCTGGTGAACTGCGAGCCCTGATCGGAATTAAAAATTACGGGAGATCCGAACCGATCCAGCGCTTCCTGCAAGGCCTCGATGCAAAATCCCGTCTCCATGCCAGTCGACAAACGCCAAGCCAGAACACGGCGGCTGTACGAGCATCCTGGGCCTATCGCCCGGTCTGTAGGCCGCTCTGGATCGTCGCTGCCGTGACCCTGCAGCCGCACTCCTGGCACCGTAGCCGGCGTAGCACGACGCCGACCGTCACCGTGCCATCATAGAACCGGGCCAGGTCCGCCAGCGCATACACCCGATCGCGTCGACAGCCGGGCTCGCCGCAATCCACGCCCATCAGCCAGGCCTCAAAGTCACGGAGCGGGCTTTCGGGCACGGCGCGGCGTTGAGCTCGTGGGGATGCGTTGGCGGCCATGTATGAACATATCAGGAACATGGATCGTGGCGAGTCACAGATCTATGTGATCGCCTGCACGCTGTAGCTCCCACAGAAGCATCAGTCGCCACACATTCAGCCGGCCAACAGAAAGTCGCCGCACATTCACGGCGGTAATTCCGAAGAAAAGATGCTCGGGAATGGGTGGCGTTTCCTGGGCCTGCGTTGGCGCTGTAACAGCCTGAGCGGCTGCCCCCTTACTCGTCGTTAAGGAAGAGGTTTGAAACGCGGCACGCATCCATTCTGTGGAGAAGACCAGCAATGCCGGAAATGAAATTACAGGCGTTTACGCCAAAATAGTTGCTTCGACGCGGACGCAGCGGGTACGATGTTCTTCCGATTCGAGCATGGCTGCAGTGCCCGGTCCCGTGAGGATAAAAAAGCTGTCAACGTCAATGCAGGCCTACGCCGGAGCCGCCAAAGCGGGGAAGGTGGACTCGTACGTCAATCGGTTACCCCCAACGCACAGGGGCAATGTGCGAAGTGCAGCATCGCTGCAATGCCATGAGGCATTACCGAAAAGCCAGGTGTCGGAACCTGTGTATGCCCCCTTAAATTTAGAGGCATTCACTATGGCATCCGAAGAACTGACTGGCTTCTCCCCCAGCAGCGTCGTGATGACGCGGCTTCCCGCAGATGGAACGACAAAAATGACTCCAAATCCTGACAGGTTAACCCCCGCCGCCGCCGCCGAGCTGATCGGCGTGCAACCGCGCCGCATCCTTCGCTGGGTCCGTCGTTACCCGAACCTTGGCCGTCGCATCGGTGGCCGCTGGGTGATCGACCCCGAAGTGCTGGCGGTCCTGGCCGCTGGCACGCCCGGAACTGACCTTTCCTAAATCGCTTCACGCCGTCTCGCTCTGGTGTAGCGACGACACGTGATTGGGCTGGTCGATGGGTTGGGCTGCTGACACCCGGAATCTATCAAAAATCTAGCCGAATTGCGAGAAAAACGCATCAAAAGCGGGAAAAATCGAAAGATTATTCTCCCATGTCCCCATATACCCGCCGCGCCCGGCTTCTCGCTGGCACCGCACAACAAGCTGACAGCTTCGACCACCGGCGCTTCGCCATCCGTATCCTGGCCGCGATGGTCGAGCATTCGGACACGATAACCGGCGCGACGCTGATAACGCCGGATGGTTTCGTGGAGTACATCCCCGCAGGTCATCTTCGACATGGTGGCCGCGCATGAACGCCATGCCGCCGACCGGGTTGTCGGTGCAATCGGTCTCCGCGCTGCGCTCCCGACTATGGGCCGCCGGGTTCCGACCGATCCCGCTCTACAACCACAACCATGTCGGCAGTTCGCCGGGGAAACGCCCGCTTGGCGACGGCTGGGTGCCGAGGCTTCAGCCAGCCGAGGAAGGATGCGAGGCCTGCGGCCCGGGTTCAAGAAACCGACGGCGGCGCTCATCAACAGCGCCAAGGGGGCGGCAAACGGCAGGAGATCGATTGGCAAAGATTTTCCCCTTCAACGCACCATGCGGGTCAGGGAAAGAGGTATCCGACGGGATAGGCTGAGAAAAATTCATTGTTTCGGCCATATCGTTCTGTTTTATAGAACGATATGAAAAACCTGAACTTCAACCATCTCCGCTACTTCTGGGCGGTCGCGCATGAAGGCAGCCTCACGCGAGCGGCCGAGCGATTGAATCTGTCGCAGTCGGCGCTATCGGTGCAGATCCAGAAACTCGAACACCAGATGGGTCACCCGCTGTTCGAACGTGTCGGCAAGCGGCTCGTCTTAACCGAAGCTGGTCAGATATCGCTGGATTATGCGGACACCGTGTTCCAGGCAGGCGACGAGTTGATGAGCACCCTTGAAGGACGGCCTCTCGCAAGCCGCCAGGTCTTGAGGGTCGGCGCGCTTACGACCCTGTCGCGCAACTTCCAGCTTGAGTTCCTGCGTCCCTTGGTCGGTCGCGCGGATGTAGAACTGATCGTGCGTTCCGGCTCGACACGCGACCTGCTCGCGCAGCTCGAAGCTCATGCCATCGACGTGGTTCTTTCCAATAGCGCCGCTCAACGCGACGCCCGCGTACCCTTTCGCAATCATCTCCTGAATAAGCAGCCTGTCAGTCTGGTGGGGCGACCGAGGCCGGGCAATGCGCCGTTTCACTTCCCTGAGGATTTGCGCAGCGAACCGATCCTGCTTCCTAGCCTCGACAGCGACATCCGGGTCGGCTTCGACCGTCTGCTGGATTTGGCGGGCATAAACCCGATCATCTTGGCCGAAGTCGACGACATGGCGATGTTGCGCTTGCTCGCGCGTGAGCGCGAAGGGGTAACCCTCGTGCCGCCGATCGTCGTCCGTGATGAACTCGAATCGGGAGTCTTGGTCGAGCATTGTCGCATCCCGCAACTCACAGAAAGCTTCTATGCAATCATCCAAAATCGGCGGTTCCCCAAACAACTTCTGGGTGCACTGCTGCAAAGATATGCGGATAAGACTTCAACCTGAGCGATTATGAACGAGCGACCGCTCTCGGGTCACGCCAGATCGCTGCCGATGGCCTGGCCGTCGCCGGCGCTGTGCGCGTATCCGCATGGACGGCGGCGATGACGTGTCCGCGCCCGCACAGAACGCCTTGCCGGCTCCGGCAAGCACGATTACAGAAATGTTGTCGTCGTGCTGTGCCGATATCAGCGCGTCGGTCATCGTATGCACCAGCTCCGAATTCAGAGAATTGCATTTGTCCAGACGGTTCATTTTCAGAACGCGGATCGGTACGCGACCCTGGGTCAGCAGAATGTCGGTCAAAGGTTCGTCTGCTTCAGCGACAGACCGGCAAGCAGCTTACGTTCCAAGCCGCGGTGATCGTTCACGACACGCGACGTGACATCGAACACCATCGTCGAACGATCAGCGTCGGTATAGGCCGGCCAATGTGGCACCGCGGGGTTGTCCGGGTTTCCGGAACGGGCAAAGGCGAGCCAGCTCGCGCTCATCTGGTCCGCCAGAGCCTGAGGCTCGGCACCGGTGCCCACCATGGACGCAGATTTGGCGACATTATCGAACACAAAGGCCAGTTCGACGGAATGGGGCGTCTTCCATTTGCCGCCCCCGACCGGTGTGCGCCAGTCGACTTCGTAGAGCCATACCGGGGCGCCGCCCTGCGCGGCCTTGCGTCCAGCCTGCTGCCAGGCACCTTGGCGCATGCGCAGGTCGGTTTCGATGGCGAAGAACAGGTCGCCAGGCGTCGCGTCCGGCCAGGTTTCGCGGAAGGTTGCCAGAACGCGGTCGATATCGCCTGGCTCGAACCAGCGCAGCAGCCGTTCGCGCAGCCCGGCCTCGTCCAGCGTAAAAGCCGCGGGGTCGCCGCCACCGGTGAGGAGCGTCATTTCAGTCGCAACCGTGCCGACCAGCAGCGGGACATTCCGCGACACCTCTGGAGCCCCAGGTACCCAAGGTCCGGAGGGCAATGCGCGCCCGTCGGCCACGGGGCGGAAGTTCAGTCCGCCCGAGGTCTTCTGGGCTTTCTCCATGCCAGCGATCAGAACCTCCGCCGGCAGGCTGGCGAGTTTACCGGCCTCCGACGGGGAGAGTTCAAGCGTGGCGAGCAGCTTGCGCGTCAGCGCCGAGGAAGCGTCGGGGCTCATGGCCTCGAGGTAGTAGGAACCGCTCTGCACGACGGCGCGGTGAAACAGGCCGGCAGCCGCCGGCATCGCCATCAGGCAGCTGACCTTTCCGCCGCCGCCTGACTGGCCGAAGATGGTGACATTGCCCGGATCACCGCCGAAGGACGCGATGTTGTCGCGGACCCAGCCCAGCGCCTGGACGAGGTCGAGTAGTCCAACATTGCCGGCATCCGCGTATTCAGGGGCGAACTGAGCGAGCTGCAGATAACCGAACAGATTGAGCCGGTGATTAACCGTTACCACCACGACGTCGCCCTTCCGGGCGAGGCGCGTGCCGTCGAACACGTTCCGAGAGCCCGACAGGCTGGAGAAGTCGCCGCCATGGAACCAGACCATGACCGGGCGCTTGGCGCCGTCCGCCAGTGCCGGGGTCCAGACATTCAGTGCCAGGCAGTCTTCGCTCATGTCCTTGTCGAAGGTCCAGGAGCTGAAGATCTCGGGGAGGCTGCGTATTACCTGCGGGCACATCGGCGCGAAAGCGAGCGCGTCGCGCACGCCGCTCCAGGGCGCGGGCGCGGCGGGTGGCCGGAAACGACCCTCACCTCCCGTCGAGGCTCCATAGGGGATACCCTTGAAGACGTGGGTTCCGCCATCCGTCGCACCACGGACCTGGCCAGTGTTGGTTGTGGCAACAGGGGCAGAGCCCTGTGCTACAGGCTGGCGTGGACTGGAGAGCGCGAGGCCACCACCGATCGCCGTCCCGAGAACGACCCGACGCGATAACACCATTTCGGTTTCCTCCCCCGAGGGGCCTGTGGCCCCGTCCATGATTGGATCGAGCCTAGGCGTGCGGCGCCGCCGTGGGCAAGTCGCAGACACGCCAGACTGGGGTAGATCCGGCGCCGCATTGCGGATGCCGTTACATCCTAGATGGATATTTGGATCGGACCATTCACGACAGTTTGCCGCGCGTTGAGGCCAGACGAATGCGGCGATAAGCCATGCCGGTGACCGCTGAGCGCAAGCTGCTTCACGCTGGCGACCAGAAGCGGGCGGATTTGCCGCATCGCCGTCCGCCGCCGCAAGGGTTCGGCGCCCGCAGAAGGCGCCCGCGGTTGCGCCGCGCCCTGGCCCCGGCTCTCCGGGATGCGGCCCCGGGGTTGGGTCTTCCCAGAGGAGAGGGGAGACCGAGAGCAACCCAACAGGAGCCCATGATGGCCGAACTTCGCAGCGTCGATCCGAACACCCTTGTCCCGAACCCCGACAACCCGCGGCGGACACAAGTGCCGTAGGCGATGGACGATCAGCTCGTCGCCTCCATCAAGGCCGTCGGGATCGTCCAGCCCCCGCGTGTGAAGGAGGCGGATGGCCGTCTCGTGATCATCGTCGGCAATCGCCGCGCCAAGGCCGCGATCACCGCGGGTCTGGCGGAGATCGACGTGCTGGTCTGCGATGCCGACGAGGCCGCAGATGCCATGCGGTCCATGTCCGAGAACCTCATCCGGGCGTCGATGACCAGCGTGGACATCTGGAGGGCTACCGAGGCGCTGGAGGGCCAGGGCTGGAATGAACAGGCGATTTCCGACGCTCTGGCGTTGCCGGCTCGCACCATTCGCCGTCTCAAGCTGCTGGCCAATCTGCATCCGGCCATGCTCGAGTTCATGGCCGGCGGCAGCATGCCGAACGAGGATCAGCTGCGCACCATCGCCAGTGCATCGCGCGAGGAACAGACGCAGGTCTGGAAAAAGCACAAGCCCAAGAAGGGGCACGACGTCTACTGGCATGAAATCGCGCGTGGCCTCGCCAAACGGCGCATGCCGTTCTCTGCCGCGAAGTTCGATGAAGACCTGGCACGGGCTTATGGCGTCGTCTGGGAAGACGATCTGTTCGCGCCGGCCGGCGAGGACGGCCGCTACACGACCAACGTCGAAGGCTTTTTTGGCGCGCAGCAGGAGTGGTTGCAGAACAGCCTGCCTGAGCGTGGCATTCTGCTGACGACCGATGAATATGGCCGCCACGAGCTGCCGAAGAAGGCCGAGCACGTCTACGGCAAACCTGGCAAGAACGACCATATCGGTCACTACCTCGACTCGAACTCCGGCGAGGTGAGGACGATCGCCTACCGGATGCCCGAACCGAAGAAGCCCGTCAAAAATGGCAATGCCGGCAAGCATGGCGAACCTACGGACGGCTCAGGTGAAAGCGACGTGCCGACGCGGACAAGGCCCGACGTAACTCAGAAGGGGGCCGCCATGATTGGCGACCTGCGCACCGACGCGCTGCACCAGGCGCTGCGGGAGGCTACGATCGATGACCACATTCTGCTGGCGCTCCTGATCCTCGCCTTTGGCGGCAAGAACGTATCGGTTCAGAGTGGTTCCGGCATGGACGCTTTCGAACGGAATAAAGTCTGCAAGACGATTGCCGAGGGCGGCGTGCTCACCATGGATCATGATGTACTCCGCCGTGCCGCGCGTGACATGCTCACGGGTGTGCTATCCTGTCGCGATAACATGACGGATAGCGGCTTCGTCGCCCGCATTGCCGGCGATGCGATCGGCGCATCGCTCTGCCTTCCAAACATGGCGACAGAGGAATTTCTATCCTGCCTTTCCAAAGCCGGCATTGAGAAGGCAGCCTCCGCCGAAGGGGTAAGGATCGAGCCTCGCGGCAAGGATACGCGTGCGCGCTTGATCGAGCGGTTCAAGGACAGCGTCTACGTCTATCCAGCAGCTTTCTTCAAGCTGACTGAGGACGATCTGACGAAGGGCAAGGCCTCGGAGCCTCGCCGCTACGTTCCGGGGGTCGGTTGGAACAGCCCTGATGACGATGACGTCGAAGAGGCAGAAGCCGAGGTTGGCCAACCCGAAGACGGAGGTGACGAGGCCCGCACAGAGACCCGGAATGCCAACGATCCGGGCGACGAGTACTCCGCCGCCGCGGAATGAAGGCGCACGGCCCGCCCCAGTCTCCGGGGCGGGTTTCGTCTCCCGAACGAGGAGTCCGCTATGACCCACCTCACGGCAGGGGGCACCGACGCGCTCGCGCACTCGACGATGCCCGACACATTGCAGCCGCGCGCGCCAGCACCGGCAACGCCGCCTCGGCATTTCGATCGTGACTTTCTCCGATTCGGTATCGCTGACCGCCGCCAGAGGTTCGAAGAGCTGGAGGCCAACATGGTCGCCATTTGCGAATGTGCCGCTCTCCGCGGCGCCGATCGCGGCGCTCGCATTGACCATCGTCAAACCTGGGACAGGGCGATGTGGCAACGTTATCTCGCCACCGCAACGCAGATTGAACCCGACTTCATGCCGGAGATGCTTCGGCTGCTGCGCGAAATCGATCGGCTGCAACGGCTGCTGATGCTATCGATGAAAATTTAGGCCAAGCGGCATGTCTTTCAGCCGGTCCGAACTGCATCGCATCAAAATGAACGCCGGTGAATGGGGGAATTGTGTGGAGGCACGCAGCTCCGGACCAGCGCCTGTCCCCTCGGGTAGACGCGCGGTCTAAACCGGTCCGGATCCCGCTACCGCATCCCCGCTTCGCCGACACCCATCGCGCCGCGCGACGGGACCTGTCCCGGCGAAGCGCCTCCGGCTCGCACCGCTGCCGTGTCACTTCGGGCACCGATCGCGCGAGCGCGATGGTGGCCCTTGCTCCCGCACCAGGCCGCGGTGCTTGGGGGCGGGGGGATCCAATTCCCGGTTTCTTCGGACCACACCCGAGGGAACGACGCCGGCACGGAGCCGGCGACCTTCCCAAGAACGGGGTGAACGAAAGGAATGAAATCATGTCTGGCTATCTGAACCGCGTGCAGCTGATCGGCAATCTGGGCCAGGAGCCCGAACTTCGCACAACGCAGAATGGCGGGCGAGTGGTGACACTCAGCATCGCCACCAGCGAAAGCTGGAAGGACGACCGCTCCGGCGAGCGACGCGAGCGCACGGAATGGCATCGCGTCGTCATCTTCAACGAGGGCCTTGGCAAGATCGCCGAGCAGTATCTGACCAAGGGTGCGAAGGTTTTCGTTGAGGGGGCACTGCGGACCCGCAAGTGGCAGGACCAGTCAGGTGCCGATCGCTACAGCACGGAGATCCACCTGACGCCCTACAACGGCACGTTGACCTTCCTCGACAGGAAGAAGGACGGGGACCGGGCGCCCGGCGGCGATGATACCGCTTCCGACCGGGCCATGACCGTTGGAGGCGGCGTGGGTGGCGGCAATCTGGACGACGAGATTCCTTTTTCCGCTTGCTGGCAGTAAGCGCGAGGCAGGGGATCGGCCACTCGTCCAGGCTGCCGATCCCCCTTTCTGCCGGCGCGGACCTATCCGTGGCTGTGGCCGCGCCCCGTGGCGTCAAATGCTTGGGGCGTGGCTGTAAATCCAACAGGGTGACGACAGCCAACCCATTTCCTTCGAAACCTGTCTCCTTCGGTGTCCCATGAGCATCAGCTTTTCACCGTACGTCTACGACCATGCGCGCAATATCTGGATAGCTCCGCTAAACACACAGGGTGAGCCCGACGAGTTAGAGCTGTCGCTCTCGAACGGCAACGGCTGCGACATTTTGCTGGCGCTCGGGCTGGCGCCCGACCCGTATGGTGAACCCTATCCGATCGACATCTTTGCCGGCCTGGTAACCGCAGCATTGCGCCGCCACCTCGGCCAACGCTCTCCTGGATTGCCCGCCCGCGTGGATGCGGAGAAGGGGCGCGCCACAATCGTCTTCCTCGGCCGCCGTGAGGGCTACATCGAGGACCGCCTCGGTGACCTCGCCCGGCTGGTCCAGCGCGGCCGGACGGCGGGTGCCACGCATATCGGCTGGGGCTGACACTGAACGGAACGTCCGCGGCCGGTGCCTTCACTCCCTCCATCCAAAGCTGATCAGGAGATAACCGTGACCACCATCGGCCACACGCCGTTGCACGAAAACTTTGAGGGCCTGTTCGTCCGCTACTTCTGCCGAGGTGAGTTCGGGCATGGCTTCTGGGTCAAGCGGCCAGCGCGTTGTGCCACCCGCGATCGGTTATCTACGGCCGCTGACCGGTACCGTAGTGGTTGAGGAATCAACAGCTCCTACATACCTCCTGCAAACCACAGAGCGCGCGGGGACCGCAATTCGAGCCGCGTCGATCACATGTCGTTCTTCAGTCGGTCATCAGCAGAGAGCGACGCGACCCGTCGATCTCTATAGGGGCCAATCCGCCGTCGTCGCATTCAAGCTGACCGGGGCAGGGGCTGCGGACTTCCCTGCCCATCGCTCATCGTCCGACCAGCGCCAGAGGAGTGCGTGTACTATGCCTTTGCCTGACGTCATCCAGGCGCAGCCATCTCGGGGCGCAGCTCCAGCTTTGTTGGCAGAGCAGACGCGTCACGGTTTCCCGGACCAGGGCGTCCAGTGACCGAAGCTGCGGGATTGGAAGTTTGATTTCGGCAGGTGCGCCGGCGCCGCAACCAGACGGAATGACAGCCTCGATCGGCCCGCAGCGGAGGGACTTCAGGTCGTTGCGGATCGGCAGCTACGCCCCTCTCATCATTCACTGGCCTTGGGTTGCGGAGCCACTGCCGGCTTCACCCCCTCGGATGCGTGCGGTTTAGGCCGGCCGCCGGCCGGCGAGGAAAGGGTGGGTCCTCGCCATGCTCCCCCGGATCAGGTCCGGGGTGCGCGTGGCTCTGGTCCCGCTCGCCACCCCATGCGAATGCGCATCGGGACCCCGTCTTCGCGCCTTTCACGCCACCCGCCTATGCCCGGCCAAGGCAACCGCACCCGAGGGGGAGGACGCCGGCACAGGGCCCGCGGACCTCTCGGGCAGTGAAAGAAATCAGATCATGGCCACCACGACCGCCCCGAAGACCGCAAAGAAGTCCGCACCCCGCAGCCAGCCGACCCGCCAGGCTGTCACCCTCGAACTGGTCGTCGCGCATGCCCCGCACGCCGCACTGGCCGAAAACCTGTCCCGCACCTTCGGGGTCGATCCCGTGGACTACCAGGCGATCCTGGAGAGCACCGAGGAACACGTCGCCCTCGCCGCGAAGGCCGTGGAACCCGCGCTGAACGAGAAGGCCATGCAGATCCACCTGCAGCGCATAGTCGGCAGCTTCGTCTCGTCCGCCTACGGCGCCGCCATGTTCTACGGGACCAAGGTCACCGAGGCCCGCGACCGTACCGTGGCCTCGGCCAATGACGATCGCGACGAGGACCGGGAAGGAGTGGCGGGGTTCGAGAGCAAGGCAGCGCGCGCCCGCCTTTTCGCCGCCCAGATGGGTCTTCAGGCCTATGCCCTGATGGCCGCTGCCGAGGGTGCTGTATCCGCCTACGCCCATATCACCGGCGAAGATTGGAAGCCCTACGAGGCTCCGATCGCCAGCCCGGTTACCGTCGCCCGCCAGTCCGCGGCTACGGAGCTCGCCGCCTTCGGGTGAGACGCCACGGCGGGGGCCGCAAGGCCCCCGTTACGGCCCTCGTCTTTCTTTGTGTGGTCGGACGCCCACCCAGATCGCATGCTTGTCCTTTGTCATGGGGGGCGTTAGATATACATTTAACAATACGTATATCTTTGGAGAAAGGCATGCAGATCGCCAAATGGGGCAACAGTCTTGCCGTTCGTCTTCCTGCCGCGGTGGTCGAGGCGCTCGAGTTGAAGGAAGGCGATGAGATCGAGATCCACATCGCCGACGCGCGCGAGTTCATCGTGGCGCGGAAACCCGGTCGGGCGGAATTGCTGAAGCGTCTGCGCGCATTCCGCGGGCGTCTCCCGCCCGACTTCAAGTTCGACCGGGATGAGGCGAATGCCCGGTAGTTTCATCGATACCAACGTTCTCATCTACATGGCGTCTGGCGACCCGTTGAAGGCGGACCGGGCAGAGGAGATCGTCAGCAGTGGCGGAACGATCAGCGTGCAGGTGCTGAACGAGCTAACCAATGTCGCCCGCCGCAAAATGCTTATGTCATGGATCGACACGCATGCTTTCCTGTCGATGATCCGTGCCTTGCTCGCAGTCCACTCCGTCACCATCGAGATCCACGAAACCGGACTGGTGCTGGCGGAGCGCTACGGTTTTTCGACCTACGACGCGATGATTGCCGCTTCGGCACTGCATGGCGATTGCGATCTGCTCTGGTCGGAGGACATGCAGGACGGGATGGTGATCGAAAACCAGCTGCGCATTTCCAACCCATTTCGCTCCAAATAAGTTGGAACATTCATAGAGACATTCCTCGCGGGGCAACGAGGTCATTCCCGAAAATATCGGCCCCGTCTGTGATGCGAGCCCTCCTCGCCCGATATGACCGATAATCAACGGACGGTCCGCGGACGCCGCCGCTGAACACGCATTGGAAAAGAAGCGCCTCCATTGCCGTTCCATTATCACGCCAACCGAGGTCGGGCCGGTTCAACCCCGCCTTTGGCGCCGCGCAGTGCGCGGCTTCGGCACGCAACCTTCAGCAGGGCCGGACTGCGGCAGGCACAGGCCAGAAGAAGGCCCGTCCCTGCCGCAGTCCGGCCCCGCCCGCTTGCATGCCTCAGGGGTTGAGCCGTCCCGAAGGTCGGCGTGCGCCGCTCCCGTCAGCGATCGGGCTGACACTCACACGGGAGCAAGCCATGACCATCATCCGCTGCAGCGACAATGGATTTGATAACACGCGCATGACCGCCGCCGGTTACGAGATCATCGCCATCGAGGATTACCACTGGGAAGATGGCCACACGGAGACGGAGATTCTCTGGGCAAAGGACGAACAGCCCATCGCAGATGGCGACCTGCCCTATTGACCATCGCACATCATGCCGGGTCCGTCAGGGCCCGGCTTTTCGTTTGTACCAGCATGCCGAGCTATTACGTTCCACCTTTTTCCCACAGTAGAGATTATCATCCCGGCCACAAAAACTCAGCCGAAGCCCGGCTTTCCATCAGACATCATGGACGGGGTGCAATGCGCATTGGGGTTTGCAGAAGTGACATATGGCTCAAGAACATCCGCGGGAATCCAGGCCGTGCGGCCGTCTAGAAATAATATCTCTGCAAACCCGTTCTGAACGTGCATTGGTGACCTTGCAATGATCGTCGCGGACGCCTGCCCGATCTTGTCGTTGCCGTAGGATGGTTCCGCAAATACCAGAACATTGAATGGTCGGGCGATCAGCTGCTCGCGTGTAAGGTTCAGGCGCATACACACATAGCCTGGGATCGGTCTAATCACTGTCAGGCCCTGAGAGAGTGCCGGCCCGGCCAATGCGAGTAGGGTGAAAAGAGTTGTTGCGGCAGTGAATTTCATCATCAGTCTCCGCTATAGAAGGACCACCTGGTTTGCTGCGCTGCCGATCTTGGCGGCAACTGAAGCGCGCCATTGACCAACTGTTGTGGAGGGGGTGATTCCGTTCTGGGCAATCTGAGCCGGTGTGTAATAGGCGGAAAGAATATCGCTCATATTGCGATCTGCCGGAGATCGGGCAAGATCTGAACCTACTGCCGCGCCAAAGTTGAAGTAGCCCCTTGTGTCCATCACTGAAGGGCTCGAGATTCCGGCGGCCTGCAAGGCGAGTGCCGCATTCTTGAGATCTTGAGCGGCGGCGATCGCCTGGTTAGCAGGGTCCATCTTACCGGCCAAGCTTGTGTCGATCGTCCCTGCCAATGACGGGTTCTGCGCCAATGCCTGCATTATATCAGCGGAGTAGGTGCCGTTCGTCATCTGGAAGGCGCCGCTGACAGTACTGCCCCCGACCGCTGCGATGCTCTGGCAGCCGGTTTCAAGCATGCATGTGGCGGCAATGGCGGAAGGGTTCACGCCCATCGCAGTTGCGTTGGATGCAGCGAGAGCACCCCAGGACCGGGAGTCCAGCGTCGTCAGCGCGTCGCTGCTTCCTGGTGGCGAAGCAGTTCCAGTCCCTGTGCCCGGGCCAGCCGGCGGCAGCACCGACGACGTGCCTACGGGCATGGAGTAGATTGGCAGGCCCGTTTCCATGAATGTGGGCACCGGCAAGATGGGCGGTCCACCCGTTTGTGTCTCGGGCTGAACGTCCGATAGCGCCATCGCCGGCGCAAAGACCATCAAGGCAACGATGGCCGTGGCCGATGTTCGACCTGACTCGAGTGTCCATGCTGAGCGCGCTGGTCCGGGACCAGGCAGGCGAGCTGGGTCAAGGCGTGTGTAAATCGCTGGTATGTATTGCAATGGGACCTCCTTCCGGATGTGTCCACAGTCTCCGCCGCGATCGCGCGAACCTGAACGCGTTTGCTCCAACAAAGGTGTGCAACGATCCACCACACAACGACCGACCCGTTCTGCATCGCTGGGCGGCTCCTTCGTATGCACACCACTGAAGATTTGCGGCGGCAACTGGGTCCGTTCATTGCCGCGCAAACCTTATGCCGGCGGTGCATCGAGCACTTTCACCGGACACCATGCCTCGCCGGTTGTCCGGTCCGGCATTGCGGCTTCCCGGCATCGGACGACCGCGGCCTTGGCCGCAACACCGGACGCCTTGCTCTGGAAGTTCCCGCCACCATAGAAGAAGCCAAATGTGAACACGCCCAGCAGCACGCTCGCGACAACGCTGACGCGCGTCCAATTCTGCCGTTGGTTCCAGTGTCGCTCCTTGACCACGGCAACGGAACTGAGCGCCGTGACCAGTTCCGGCGTCACCGTGGCCATGAAACCCTGGACGGCCTCCTTCGTGCGAATTTGGAGAATGGCCTCCGAAAGTCTCAGTGCTTCAATCGTCTGATAGGCCAGGCGATTGCCCTCCTTAAGCTTATGCACCTCGGCAATCGCCAGGTCGCGGGTATTGCTGATGGTTGCGGCCACCTTGCTGTCCAACTGTGCCGCCGTGTTGTCGATGTGCTCCGCCATGTCGGCGAGGGTGTGAAGAATGGCTTCCTGCGATCGCACCCAGTGCCCCAGTGTCCCATCGGGCTCGATCTCATCTCTGGCTGCCGACATCATCAGGTTCGCCGCTTCTGCCCGAATGCGGGTGGCTGGAGTATCTCCTACACTATCCATTGCGCGGCTCCCGATATCTCGAGTTGCCGTTCCATCTCCTTGATCCAGGCACCCGTCATGTGCCGCAGTGTAGGGCTTGCACGGCGACCCTCCCGGTCCGCGCCACCGGCCGCCGCGTCGTAAAAACCAAGTCCCCGTTCCCGCAACTGATCCATACAGGTCAGCCGCGGCATCAGAAATGGCTCCGCCCCATCTCGGAGCAGCGCCCGGTATTCTGGTCGTTGCAGGGTGGATGCGAACACCCCGGTAGTCGTCTGGCCATGCCGTATAACGCCCTCGTTCAGCACAAGCAGAAGGCGGCCACCCTTCATGTGGCCTGAGGCCACCACCTGCACGACGTGGTGCAAGTCTTCCAAATCCGGGCCGAGGATGAAGGCCCAAATCAGGCCAAGCTCGTATTCGGAACAGAAGTCCGGAATTCGGATCTCATTTCCATACTCCTGGATCACTCTGTCGCCGCCACCAAAATCCACGACCCGGCAGACCTTGTCGTCGACGCTGCGGTCCAGTTCCCCGCCCAGCCAGGCCTTGTTGGCTGCCAGATCCTCCGACACCGGATAGGTCGCTCCGTCCAGTAGCGGCGCGCCAGACACGTTCTCGATCGGGTAAAGCGCTGTGAGTGTGCGGCTCCGCAGATCCCCGTCGAGTGGCTTCACGCGACGACCTTTGCAGCGGCAATACTGGATGATGAAGTCGAGGAACGTGCTTCCGCCCACTCGGCCGCGGCCACCGCGGATCAGCCACCAGGTTTCGTAGGCTCGCTCCAGGGTATTGTTAGAGGTTGGTGGAATTGTGACCTGATCCATAGACATCTCCTGTTCTGGGTTGATCGTGGGTCGAGACATGCTCCTGGGGCGTGCCGTGCAACGCGCATGGGGCTGGACAGCCCGCGGAGGCTTTCTCATTGAGCATGGCTAGCTGGTGCGTCGTTTGATGGACCAATCCATCCTCGCGATCTTGCGTTCGACATCATCCATGCCGGAGTAGTCAGGCTCCGGCAGGTCCGGCCCTGACGTGACCGGACCAAGCAGCTCACGCAGGGTCTGCGGGGCATTTGTCGTTGGGACAATTGGTTGCGGGTGCCAGTCTTTCGGAAGATCGCGGGGCTGGCGCTTGCGCGGCTTCATTGGCCCGGCCGAGGGATTGGGGGCGGCCTTCGCCTTCTCAGCTTCAATCTGCTTGCAGACCTTGCGCCAGGTTTCCCGCATGATCCGAAGGGAAGGTGATTTCCCATCGCCGGCCGTTACTCCAACCGCGACGGCCCGCTCGATCACAGGCCCCCAGTTGCGGCGCTCGCCGGTGATCCCGGCAAACTGTTTGTGGTTCTTCTTCAGCCAATAAAACAGCGTGGACCGCCTCGGGTTCTTGGCGCTCTCTATGGCTGTGGTCTTAAGCCGTGGTGCTGTCCTGTTCATGGACTGACCGTGCGCGGCAATCGCGCGAACGACGCCAACTCAAATGACACAGCTTCGTGACATCGGCTGACGCCGACCCGTCCCGAGGGGCCGCTCCTGCGGAAAGGCCGCAGAAGCGGCACGCTAACGCCATAGTAACGGCGTGCTCAATGCAGGTTGCTCATGCACCATTGCACCGGTGGTGCGGTGCCAGCGGCGGCTGTCATCGATCGAAAGCATCTCAGGGGGTGAGATGGATGACGGCGATGGGCGGCCGGAGGAAAGGAGCGGTGTTCGCGCGCTCGCTCGGCATCCTGGCGGCCTCACACGGGAGGCGCCGATGGACTCCGAACTTCGTAACTGGCTGGAGCGGCAGGATGCCATACATCGACAAATAGCGGCTGATCAGAAACGGCAGGCCGACACCCTGACGATTATGGCCAGGGAACTGGCGAACCTGACCGAGTTGCTGACGCCGAAGACCGGCGACGGAGAGTCGGCACTCGAACAACTGCTCGCGCAATTGGCGGCCCAGGGAAAAGAACAGCTGACCCTGTTGCGACAGCTTGGTCAGCTGACGAGCCGGATCGAGCGGCGCCTGTCCGGCACAAGCCCGCCGCCCCCGCCGGCGAATGGGCAGGTCCGGCTGCCATGATCACCTTCCGGAAGCTTGCGGCGGCCCCGGAGGGCAGCGGGAAATTGATGCGCCGGTACTTCACCGAGAACACGCCTGAGCCGGCTCATGATCCCGCCCAGGGGGTAGAACGGCAGTTCGACCCAGGAGGCCGGCTGACGGCCTACTACACGTTGCGGGACAGCCGCGCGACCTGGCGGCCCGACATGCCGGCGGAGGTTGCCCAGGCGCTTGGAATCGATCCGCGTCAGATGCCGCGCGATATCGAACTGGATCGTCTTTTCGAGGGGCGGAGGGCCGACACCGGCGAGGCTTGGTCACCGCATGGCCGAAAGATCAGCGCCTATGATTTCACTGCCTCGCCGCACAAATCCGTCACCCTGGCGGCCGAGTTCGCACCGACAGCGGCCGAAGGGGCAGCAATCTGGCACAGCATCGACAAGGCCCACGACGCGGCAATGCGCTACATCGCACGAGAACTGGGGTGGGCCCGAAAAGGCGCGGGTGGCGAGGACGGGGCCGATCCCGGCGCGGTCGGTTGGGTCAGCTTCCGCCATCACGTTGCGCGGCCAACGTTGCCGGTACAGGACGGGCCAGGGGGTGCGACGTACCTTGCTGACGCGCCCGTGGACGGGGACCCCCAGGCGCACATCCACGGGCTCATGTTCAATGTGGTGGCGACCGAGAGCGGCCGGATCGGTTCGCTCGACACGCAGCGGCTGCACGCGCGGGTTCACGAGTTCGGCGCCTACTTTCAAGCGCGGCTGGCGGACGAATTGCGCCAGCTCGGTATCCGGGTTGCCTACGATGCAAACGAGCAGGCTGTCGTCATCACCGCAGTGCCGGCAGAGGCTTGCGCGACTTTCAGCAAGGGCCGGCGGCAGATCCTGAACAATGCCCGCGCTTTCGCCAGGGAGCAGGGCCTCGACTGGGACAGAATATCGGCCGAGCGGAAAATCGACATCCTGTCCGAGGCGGGCGTGGCTGCCAGGCTGGCAAAGCACGGCGGTAAGACCGATCGGGAGATCTGGAGGGCCCAGGCGGACGCAATCAGCTGGAATCATAAGAGCGTCCTCGGCCAGGTCAGTCACCCCGCGCTGACAGATGGCGAACGGTTCGATAAGGCCTACCAGCGCGCAACGAAGCATCTCGCGCGCGAATTCCGGACCGCCGCGGTGATCGACCACGAACAGCTGCGCACCTATGCCGCCCGCGGCTTGATCGGCAGCGGCATCGCCGGCGGTGCCGACGATATCGACCGGGTGGTCGAACTGATCGAGCGGCGCGGTCTGCGCCTAATGGGTGAACACGTTGCTCTGGTGGTTGGTCTGGTGGACGGGACGGTGCGTGTGACCAACACCGCGCAGATCCGTATCGAGGAGAAGCTGGGCGATCAGGCGCATCAGGCAGCGCTTGACCGATCCGGCGCTCTGCCGGCGGCGGCAATTCGGGCTGCCGTCGACGCCTCGGGGCTCGATCGCCGGGGAGAGCCGGACCATTGGGAGTCACAGCAGGCCGCCATTTACGCGATGGGGCAGGGGGGTGCACTGACGCTGCTGACCGGCGTCGCCGGTGCGGGCAAGACGACACTTCTGTCGCCTCTGGTCGAGGCATGGAAGGCCGACACGCGCTTTGACAGCGCTGGCCGGGAGGTCGTGGGGCTGGCCGTTGCCTGGAAGCAGGCCGACGCGCTCAAGGATGCCGGGATTAAACGCGGTTTTGCGATGACACCCCTGCTGGACGCCATTGCCAAAGGTAAGTTCCAGCCGACGCGCAACACGGTGCTGGTGATCGATGAGGTGAGCCAGGTCGGTCCGCGACAGATGCTGGCTTTGCTGGAACTGCAAGCCGCGACCGGCATGACCATCAAGGCGCTCGGCGACCGGGAGCAGGCCCAGGCGATCGAGGCGGGCGACACAATTGAAATCATGCGCCGGGTTCTTCCGAAGTCGGCCCTGCCCGAATTGCTCAGCACCGTGCGTCAGGACAGCGAACGTGACCGCAAGATCGCCAACCTGTTCCGCGAAGGAAAGGCGGCCGAGGCGCTGGTCATGAAACGGGCGGACGGAACCGCAATGCTGGCCGGCGGCGATCAGGACCAGGTGATCGCTCAGATCGTCGATCTTTACATGGAACGGCGCGACCACCTCCGGGCAGCGGGGTCACGCAAGCCGGTCACCATCTCGACGCTCACGAACGAGGATGCGGCCGACATCAGCCGGGTGGTTCGTGCACGGCTGCGGGAGCGCGGTGAGATTGCTCGAGAGGAGCGCCGATATGATGCCATCGATCAGCGGGGTGAAACCTACAACCTGCCGATTGCCGAGGGCGACAGCCTGCGACTGTTCCGGCGGACTTGGGCGCGGATCGACGGCAGGGGCGGTTCTATCGGTAACAACGGCGATATCGTGACGGTAGTCAGCCAGTCGGCGCAGGGCTTGGTTGTCCGGGCGAGTGACGGCCGGCTTGGTGAGGTCGAATGGCGGCGATTGTCCGACCCGAATACCGGGCGGCTGATGCTGGGCTTTGGGCACGCTTTGACCGTGGACTCCGCGCAAGGGATCACGTCCGCCGAGCACATCAATGCGCTGCCACGAGGCAGTGCCGGGATCACCTCGTTCAAGGGCTACGTGGCTGAGAGCCGCAGCACCGGCACGACGTGGACGATCATCTCCGAGGCGGCGGTACATGAGGCGGAGAAACGGAGCCGGGCGCTGGGCGACGCCGCTCCAGTGACGACCGAGGATCTCTGGCAGCGGATCGGGAAGGACATGTCGACTAAGCCGTACAAGGCTTTGGCGATCGATCTAGCCAAAGCGGCGCGGCGGGACCGCGAGGCGGCAATCGCCTCATTCATAGAAACCAGTCGCAATACAGAGACGTTGCGGCTCGCCGGCCGGGATGTCGGTCGTGAGGTGCGCGGCCGGCTGCAGGCGGAGGCGGTCCGAAAACAGTTGGCACGTCACCTTCCGGCGCTGAATGAGGCGATCGCGAGGAACGGCGCGGAGTTGAAGGTTGCTTCGGCCGAAGTCGTGGTCCATCTGGCGGAAGTCAGGACAGAGGCCGAACTGGCCCGTCTTCGTTTGGAGGCTGCGGCAACACGAGCTCCTTCCCCGGGCGCTGGGTCATAGTCCGATCTCACTCACAGGCCGAAAGAATGTTCCGAGGAAGCCTAAGCACGAATCAAAGCGGTCTGCGGTGGGCGTCCACTCGCAATGGTGATCATCTGCAGTCCACTGTCCGCCCGGAACCCTAATTGCGAACGAGTCATGTTATCGCTGGATGAAAACCGGGGGTCACATCACCGAGAAAACCCGAATTACCTCCGTATGTGAACTACCTCACACTTATTCACACCTAGACGGCAATAAGATCCGATCTGAATCATCCTAGACAAGGAAGGTGCAGGACATGGAGAGTGATCCGACCCATGTAGTCGCTACCTACGCATTTTGTGTCGCACTGGTGATCCTCTACGCGTCTGCCCGCTTCAACACACCTGTCACTAACCGTTCGTCAACAGTACAGCTGTGGTATTGGCAAGGGTTGCTGGCCTATATCGTCTCCTGCGTCACTCTGTTTGGCGTGCTTTCGATTGCGCTTGAGCAACCAGCGCTTCGCAGTTTCCTGTTAAAGTTTCCTCTTCCGGCGAGCGTGGCGGAAGGCGCTTTAGCTCAGCCATCTCCTCGGCAGGTCGAGACAATCATGTCGATACCGCCAGCACTTGCCGCAACATTAGTAATGACCGCGCTGTTGCCGAGCGTGCCTTACGTCAAGAAACTCGATGGTGCGCTACTGGCGTTTTTCCTGCGAATGGCCTGCATCCCGGCGGAGGTCACGCGCCGTTCGAGGATACTGAACCACAACAACCTTCGGCTTTCGGGTTCAGACTTGGCAGAGATAACATCGTTCATCCATGATACACCGATCCCCAACGAGGCGACGGAGTTTCTTCGCGCCAAAGCTGAGACAGCCTGGGAGGATTCCGAGCTGCGGTTTACGAAAGTCCTGCTGGTTTTCCGTCGACTCGACGCCCTTCAGGAAGAGCCGCGCTACGCCAGATTCTTTAGTGATAACGCGGTGGAATATCGGGGCTTTCGCGACTCCATGACCGATTTTGCCGGGCGCGCGGTAAAGGGCCTGACGATGGCCAGACGCCTGCGCGAAAACGCGGCCAAATCGGAGTACGAGGAGTTGATCAGCGAGAAGCGTGAGATTTTCAAGCGAGAGTGCATCGAACGATTTGCGGCTGCGGGTCTGTTTCTGGCTCGGGCTATACTGCAATGCGAACTGAGCGAGCGCGACGTGCGCGATGGACTACGGAAAATCGGTTTCGAGGCGGTTTCGATCGACCGGCCCTACATACCCATTCATCAACTTGCAGCCCTTTGCGTCGGCATCCTGGTGTATCTGCTGCTAGCCGGAGTGGTATTGCATCCGCCCGTGAACGATGCCCGGGCAGCTGAATTCAAGTGGGTTCCATTTCTGATCGCACTTGCTCACGTGTTGACGATTGGGCTGACGCTCTGGCTCATGCAGACGGTTCCGTGGGCGCGTCGGAAAGCCGGTGGCATTCGTCCTTTTGCTTCGTACATCGTTTGCGGCTTTCTGGGGGCGGCGCTGACCGTCGTGCTCTGCGTGCTGTGGGATCTTGCTCGGGTCGGAACACTGCCGGATGGTGCGCGCCTAGTGTTTCTCCTACCCTTTGTCATCCTTTGCGGACTACTCTGCATGGTCGTCGCCTTTGCCTGCGATGACCGGCCACCGAGAGTGCCGGAACCGCTGTGGTTCCGTGGTCTGGAAGCCCTCGGTTGCGCGTTGGCGATGGCGTTTGTAGCCTGGCTGCTGATGCAGCTGTTTCCCATTCCCGATAACATGCCGAACCCGCCGCCGTCCTGGGTGCGCGTATTGTTACCGGCCGGAACGGCACTGGTAGTCGGGTTCTTTATTCCTGAGATCTTCCGTTCCGGCCTGCGTAGGACAGGTGCAGGAGATCACTCTGTGGATTCAGGGCTCTCCGGTCAACTTGAGCCCGAGCCCACGCGTAGTCAGTGGGAGATGGCAGATTGACAGAGGCCGCACCGATTCGTGCGTAACTGGAGGGCGGGCCTCATGTTGCGTCGTTCCGCTATGTGTTCAGGGTGGCACATGAGGCAGCATTCAAGGCACCGATCAGGCGTCGCAACCGTGAACCCAACTCGTCCGGTCCCATGGGCGGCGGAGTGGGCAGGCTGATTGAAGCCGCCGCCGCGTCGCGTTCACCCATCGCCGCCCGCGCGTTCTCTCTCGCGTCGTCGCGTGGTACACCTGCCAGCAACTCAATCGCCGCGTGGAGGGCAAAGCGCCTAGCGTCGATGGGGTCCTGTGGCTCCTTGGGGCCGGAACGGAGCACCGGTTCTCCCTCGTGTCCATTCAGCATCGGGTCGAATACTGTGACGATCCGGCCTGAAATCGAAGCGGCATGGTCCCCCGACAAGGCGTCCTCGGCCAAGGCGCTCGTCAAATCATCGGCTATCGGCCCGGCGGCCGCGGCAAGTCCGGCATCCACACGCACGTCAATCGTGGCCTCGCTGTCATCCTGGTTTGCGAAACCATCCAGGAAGGCGGTCAGGATGGGACAGCAAGGCGTGAGCGCCCGGCCGGTCTCGGGGTGGGTTTCCTGGCCCAGCTTGCCGCGATTGATCTTCTCCCTCATCCCCGCGACCCGCTCGGCGTCCTGGCAGAAATCATCGAGGGGAGCTGTCAGCGCCAGCGGTCGGTTCAGGCGGATGGGCCCACCCCTGGGCAGCACCGCGTGGAACAGTCTGGCGTAAATCCTTCGGCCGGCGAACAGCACGATTGCTTCGCCCTCGATGAGCTTTTGCAGATCCTGCCAGTCGACACGCGCGACCTGGCGCAATTCCGCCGCCTGAGCCTCACGGTAAGCTCCGTCCGATGCGCCGTGATACGACAGGGCCTGCGTGACGTAGGTCTGGCCGGCGGTCTTCTCCAGCCACTCGCGGGTGCGGTTGCTGTCCTGCTGGCGCATGGCGATTGTGAGATTGGCGTTGCCGAGCAGCGAGTAGGTCTTCTCGCCCAGACGGGCCCAGATACCGCCGACCTCCTGAAAGGCAAGCCAGAACATCATGTTCAGCCCGCGACCCATGGCCAGCATCCGGTCCATGCCGTTCGTTGCGTAGTAGGCCAGCTCGTCGAATACGACATGGAACGGCCCCTGACCCATGCCGGGTCGGGCAACGAAGATTTCCTTGGGGTCGCCCTCCAGCCGCGCGCCGAGCAGCTGCGCCATCATACCGCGCAGCGAGGCGACGACGATCTTGCCCAACGCAGCCAGACTATCATCGGAGTTCTCCAGCGCAGGCAAGTTGACCACCAGGATGCGGCGATTCAGCACAATGTCGCGCATGTCGATATCGCCGGCATCCACCTTGAAGATATGCCCCAGGCTGACGGCGAGCTGGGTAAAGGCGGCAGTGAAATGGAACAGCGCGAAGCCGTGCTGCTTGAACGGCTCATCGGTCTTCTGCTCGTTATAGGGCAGGTCGATGTTGTAGCCCGGGATCTCGCCGAGATAGGCCAGCAGCGGATAGAGCAGATCCCCGGGAATGTCCGGCACGGCAATCGTTCGTGGGGTCGTGGCTCCGGGGTCTCGCACCAGGAACTGCTTGAGCGTCGCCAGCGTCCAGATGCTGCGCAGTTCCAGTGACTGGCGGATCTGCTCGATGTTGATGGTGATGCTTTTGTGGTCGCGCATCCAGACCAGTACGGGTGCCATTGTTCCGAGCAGGGCGACGGCGCGGCCACGGAACACGCCGTTGGCATCGGACGGGCTGGAATCGCCGAGCTGGCTGACCAGCAGTTCGCGGATCGCATCGGCATTGCCGGTCGAGAACGGGTTGAAGGTGTTCGACTGGCTGTCCAGCACGAGACCGCCCAGCCCGACGCCGGGCAGGCTGGCGGTCAGGAAATTGAGCACGAACACATCGTCCTCGCGGCCGAACCGGCGGGCCAGGGCCAGGATGTCGCCATAGAGCTCGTTGCTGGCCTTGCCATCCACCAGCACGAAGCCGCTGCCGTGAGTGAGTGCGTTGGCCAGAAAGCTGACGATTGCGGTCGTCTTGCCGGCGCCGGTCGTGCCGGGAATGGTGCCGTGCTGGCGGCAGTCTTCGTTGGTGAGCCAAAGTTCCTGGCCCGTAAGCTGGTCGTTGCCGATGAAGATATCGCCCGCTGCTCGCCGCGGTTTGCGGGTTGCCGGGTCCGGCAGATTCCAGTCGCAGCACCCGGCACTGCGGGGGAGACGGATTGGCAGGGTGAGGCGCCGGGTCAGCACCCAGATGGTGTAGAACAGGCCGATGAGTGCTGCCGGAGTCGCGGAAGCCGGGGCAAGATAGGCCGTGCCGGCGAGCAGGGTCAGCACAAAGCCGGAGGCTTGGCTGCGCAACCCCTGCGACAGGCGGGTTGTCAGCGGGCGGACATCCCGAAAACCCTGCGCGCCGGTACGCTCGAACTGCGCCTGCGGACCGACGATCTCGCGCGGGATGCTCACCCCAATTCTCCCCGGTCGCCTGCGTCAATCAAGACCGAACGGGCTGCGAGGCGCGGCTTGCGGTGGTGGCGTGCCCGGAGGCTGGCTCGCAACCGGCGGCCGGGCGGGAAAGCGCAGTGCGGGCGACAGCTCATCCCGTCCTGGTGAGGAAAGCAGGGGCGGGGGTGGCGGCGCGACGGGCCGAGGGAGGGAGGTCCCGGCTTCGGCCGGCTGGGCGGTCATGCCACGGACTACATAGCCGCTGCCGAATAACAGGATCGCGGCCGATGCCAGAAGCAACGGATGGCGGCGGAGCAGCGGCGCGGAGCCGGCGTCGGAAATGGCGGCGTGGCTTCCGGGCACCACGGCGTCCGGGCCAAAGTGGATGTGGATTTGCGCGGTCTCGGGCACGATGAGCTGCAGAGGGTTGGACATGCATGGATTCCTCAACGCGTGGGAAAGGCGGGAACGACGTAGCGACAAGGCAGAGAGCGTGAGCTGATGCGATACGGCCGGTCATCCGGTGGCCCGCCCGACCGGCCTTTGGCCGTACGAATTGTGTGGGCTGGCGGTGAGCAACGCGGCGATCGCACGATCCACCGAGGGTGTGGGCATTCTATGGCCGATCTCCATTTCGACGGCCCAATGGTCGCGTGCGCCGATTGCTTCCGCACAGGGGTTGGGATGGTAGGTCCGGCTCTGTCCCTCGGACGGGAAGCCAAGCGAATGCAGTGCGTACCAGAGCCTTCGGTCCACCAGCTTCAGCCCGTTGAAGGCTGCTGGCGGAAGAACCCCGGCGCGTCGCCGCGCCTCGGTCAGCAAACTCATCAACGCCGGCGCGGTAAAAGCATGCCGGGCTGCGATCTTGCCGGCCTCGACGCACCCTGCGTCTCCCAGGATGGCGTCGGCCTGGGAGACGAGGGAAACAGGCAGGCTGAGCGGGGCAGAGGGTCCGGTGTCGGGTTCGCGGCCCGCCGGACGGAGCGCTTCGGCCATGTCCCCGAGCAGTGCGAGGGCTTCACCGCGCCGCTGAGCCAGGTGCAACGAGAAGGCCGCAAACAACACGCGCACATGCGGGGCTGCCTTTCTTGGCCCCTGCCAGGGGGCACCAAGCTGACGCACCAGCTCGGCCCGGATCACCTTTGGGTCATGGCTACCGCCCCGGCCCACGCCGAACCGATCGAGCCACTCGACCGGATGGAGCGCTGGATCAGCAGGACGCGGATCGCCGGGGCTCAACGGGGAAAGACGTAGCTTGCGCGTGGCAAAGGCCGCGATGGTTCGGAAGGACCCGGCCTGCTCGGCGATCAGGCCGTCGAGGTCGAGACGCCGGGTGAAGCGGGCTGACGTGGACCTGCTAAAGCAGACGATCGCGAGCAGGAAGAGAAGCCCCGCGACGGGGATGCGAAAGAAAGCGCCGATGGATGTCGCTGCCGCGCCGATGCCGTTGAGGGTCACGCGGCTGTAGTCCGCGGTCAGCAACTGCCGATCGAGGCTTTCGTAATCGTCCGTGAAGCCGCCGATCGCCGCGATGTGCCAATGGGCGAGCAGCGCGAAGCCGCGGCTGATCTCCGCGTGGTAATAGGTCCAGGCGAGCCAGGAATAGATCGCAAGCCCGCCGGCGATCACCATCAGGCTGAAGAATGTGTAGTCATCACCGGAGGGCCAGCTGGAACGGCCGCTGGAGCTGCTTGGCTGCATGGCTCAGTTCCTCGCTGCGACCTGGCGGGGCACATCAAGAACCGGAACTGAAAATGTTGCCGCGGCATTGTGCTGCGCCTGATCACGGAGTCGTAGGGTCCATTCCAGGACCTTGCGGAGATAAATGTCCTTATGGACCGGGTTGTGCGAGTGATAGATGCCGACGCCGGACCAGAAATCTCCGCCGGCTTCGTCCAGTGCCTGACGAAGGATCCAGGTGCCACCCTCGATGTTGGCACAGAAATTATCGCGCAGCGCGGCATAGGCGGCCTGTGGTGTTGCGTGCCAGTGCCGGGCAATCTGCGGCACCCAGATTGTATTGACCTGCATCGGGCCGATGTCGACGGAATTGTTGGTGTTGAAGCTGACCGCGCCGAGTCGGCCGCCCTCGACCCTGAGCAGGATGAGGATCAGCGACTGCGGAAGACGATAGCTGGAGGCGGCAGCGGCGATGCATCCATGGACCCGCTTTTCGGCCGGCGATAGGGTTTCGTCGGCATGCGCCTCCGAGACCAGGAGCATCGACGCGGCAAGACCCATAACAAGAAGCCGGATCATGGGCTCGCTCCGGCGCCCGTGAACACCGCCGGCAGCCGCTCGAAGACCGCTTCCCACTGCCTGCGAAGGTCGTTCACGAGCAGACCATTGGGCCCGGTCGCCTGGGTGGCCGCCTCGATCACCGACAGCATCACGGTCGAGAAGGTGCCCGACCCGACCGCATGGAGACGACGGCTGAGCAGGGCCTCCGGGTCCGGCCGGATATCCAGCGCGAACCCCTTCCCGGACGCTTCCCGCCACACAGCCTCGCCAGCGACCAGGAAAACCGGCAGCACCCCGGCCGGATCGCGCGCCGAGGCGAACGGCAGAACATGGGTCTGTGCTGTCGCACGGTCATGGAAGGCAAGGGGTTTCCCAGCCCGCGTCAGATAGGCCTCCAGCGTGCGGCCGAGTATCGCGGGATCGAGCCTCATGCCAGCCGCCGGCGATGCCAGGCGGGAACGGCGGACCGCACTGGGCCAACCAGCCAGCGGCGGACGAGCCGGGCAACAGCCGGAACGGTCAGGCCGAACCAGCTGATCATCGAGAAGAAGATGGTGCAACCGACTGCCAGATAGAACGTCCACCATGCCCACCACACGGCGAACAACAGCAGTGGCAGGCAGGCCCGCGCATCGAGGATCACCAGCATCACCGGCCTGGCCGTGTAGCGCCACATCAACCGATCTCCCTCCGTTCGTGAGCCGCAACCTTCTCGCTGATGCGACCCTGCTCCAGCGACGCGCGAATAGCGCTCGCATAGGACTGACCCTGTTCGTGAACTGCTCGCCGGGTGATGGTCGGCCAGTCGGACGGGCTGCTTTGCAGCAATGTCGTTCGCAACGGCGCATCGAACACCAGGATCTCACGCAACGCCGTCCGGCGGCCGTCCATGGAGATGGCCAGCCGCTGGTTGACGATCAGGCGCAGCGACTGTGCCACTGACGTGATCAGGTTGTCGCGCTCGTCGGCCGCGCAGAGGCTGGCGATCCGCTGCATCGTGAGCGAGACGTCATTGGCGTGGATCGTTGTGGTGAGCGCATGTCCGGAGATCGCCGCCTGAATCGATGCCCCCATCGTCGTACTGTCGCGGCACTCGCCGACGATGATGTCGGTCGGCTCGCGGCGCATGCAGCCGCGAATGAACGCCTCGAAGGACGGCAGATCACGCGGGATCTCGGTCTGGCAGATCGTCGAGGATGGGCTCTTCACCCGGTCGAGCAGGAACTCAACCGGCGCTGCCGCCTCGGCGATGTTATGGTGACCATAGGGGTCCTGCAGCTTGGCGACGGTCATGCCGGCGATCAGCGTCGATTTGCCGGAGCCGGTGCCGCCACTGACGATGACCATGCCCTCGCGCGGGCGAAACGCCGCGAGTATGGCAGGCTCGGCAAGCTGTGCCTCCAGGCTCGGCGGCAGGTCGGCGATCGGCCGGAGCACGATGTTGGCCCCGGCACGGCGGCTGGTGCGGATCGGGGTCGCGTTCAGGCGAAACCGCAGCCGGCGGGAGCGGTCGATCGGAATCTCGTAGGATACGTCGAAGTCCGAACCACCTTGCAGGCGCGCGGTGCCGTCGGCGCCATAGAGATGGTTGGCGATCTGTGCGATCTGCGCCTCGTCAAGCGTCGATACAGTCGCACGGCGATTGCGGCCGTGCACTCTTATCCAAATCGGATGGCCGGTCTGGAACGCGACGCGCGAGGCCTCCAGCTCGAACGCCCAGCGCAGCAGAGAGTCCAGGCCCGGTGCGTATTTGCGGGCTTCCGTGACCCAGGTCAGCCCCTCGTCCGGCCAGAAGGTGCTTGGAGACGAGGTGCCGTCAGAGGCTTCGAGGAGAGAGAGGCTATCGAGCATCGCCGTTGCTCATTGCGGACAATTGGCGCCGGGAGCCCAGCGACGCCGGTTGGCCTGCAAGCCCGGCTGGTCGGTGATGCGGATCGTGCGGTCGCCGACGCGCATCTGATCGCGTCCTCCCTCGACCGCCTGGTTCTGGAACGCGACGGTCGGCGGCTCAACCAGTCTGGCGCGCAGCAGCACGCGGTAACGCGCCATGCCGACAATGTCGCGTTGCAGCCGGCCCAGATCGGAAAGGAAGATTTCGACGGCCTGCTTCTCTCCCTGCGCCCAGCCCTCGGCCACGAACTTGTTCCACCAGGCGACTTCTGCCTTGGTGCGTGGCAGGGCGGCGTCTGCCGGACGCGGCGGGTCGCCCCAGGTGCGAACCAGATAGGACCGCCAGTTGGGTGGTGCGGAGGTCAGCTCCGCCGCGCGGGTGATCTGGTAAAGGCACGACGTTTCTCGGGCGACCTGGCCGCCATCGCCCAGTGCGAAGGCCATCTGTGCCGCGGTGACGACAGGCGGCTTCAGCAAGGTCTGCCCGGTCCCGGCGGGTAGCACGAGCACACGGAAATCGTAGGTGCTGTCTAGCTGCGCCTCGTTCCGACGCAGCATTTCGTTCAGCGCGAAAGCGCGCGCGGCGAGGCCGCCCTGGGCGCCGTAGATGCGGCCGGAGTCACGCAGCACATCAGCTCGTCCAGCCTCAAGACCGTCGCCTTGCTGGTCGCCGGGGCGGGTCGCCTGCAGCTTTTCGAGAGACGGCGGTCGCTCGCCGCC
The DNA here is from genome assembly GCA_903847525.1 of uncultured Acetobacteraceae bacterium. Taxonomy (GTDB): domain Bacteria; phylum Pseudomonadota; class Alphaproteobacteria; order Acetobacterales; family Acetobacteraceae; genus PALSA-911. The sequence goes on from CAINEA010000857.1 coordinate 28,433, forward strand.
AACGATCGTCGGAAGGTCCTTGGCCCCCGTGATGGGCCGGTTGAGCGGATTGGCGAGCGTCGCGGCCGCGCGATCCGCTTCGCCAGGAGGCAGGGTTGGCGGCACCTCCCATCGCGTGACGGGTTCGGCCGCGCGGGCTGGATGTGTCGTGGCCAGCACGACGGCGACGCAGGCGGCAAGGGGGACGGCCAGGCCGAACCGATCAGCCATAATACACCACCTGGATGAATCGCTTCTCGGGATCAAGAACGACGATGGCCCGGTTGGCTGCCTGCCGGTTCAGCAGAACCACGATGTCCGCCGCGGAGACGCCGTTGACGTTGATCTGCACATCGATGGTGGGCGGTGGGCGAGGGATCGGCAGGCCACTGGCCATGGTGGCCCAGGCTGTGTAGCCCAGGCGGGCCGCGAGGGCCTCTGTCGCGCCGTCGAGCGGTCCGGACCAGGAGAACGTCAGCCACTGCTGCACGACTCGGGGTATCGGGAACAGGCTGACCTGCGCGAAGGCCGGGAGCGTCATGACAGCGAGGTGTGCCGCCATCAGCAAGGCGCCGGTCCTAGGCATAGTGGATCACCTCGACCAGGTGGTGCTGCGGATCGACACGAACCATGGCCCGGCTGCCGGCCGCATCACCGAGCGCGGAGAATGCGGATACGGCGGTCACGAAGCCGGTCGAAATGCTCACTGTCAGCGGCGGCAATGGCGCCGAGCCCGGTTTGGGCGGGGGAGGGGGCGTGACCGTCACGGTATAGCCGACCGTCTCGGCCAGCTTGCGCACGCCATCGTCCAGCGCTCCGACGAAGGCAAAGGTCACGGTCTTCTGGAGTTCTCCGGGTACGATGGCTTGCGACATTCGTCCGGCGGCGGGCGCGTTCATTGTGCCGAGCGTGGTCATCTCGGCATCGACCAGACGCATGCTTTCGCGGAGGGCGATCTCCGGGTTGGGCATGCCGGTCGTGAGCACGTCCGTGCCGACGTTCGAGGTCACCCCACAGCCAGCCAGCAGCGCCATGGTGATGAGCGACGCGCCCACGAACGTTATTGTCGAATGAGGTGAACTTATTGGGTGGGTCACTGTTGCGTCTCCCGTTCGATCTGGAGACGCTGTGGGATGAGCGCGCGAACGGAAAGACCGCGGCGCTGTTCAGCCAGCCGCGCGTGGCCCGGGTCGGGACTTTCCTTCCTCGAGGGCGATCTGGACGGTTGATCGGTCGCCTGTCGAGATTGACGTTTCTTTCGATCCTATCAGGGTGACTCCCGCCGCACCGAAGGACGATGGTCCTGTCAGGCTCCCGGCGAGAACAGCCGAACCGAACGGCTACCGCGGAAGGCCGACCGGATAACCGTGCAGGATGATGTCGATGGCGCCGAGGATGGCGTCACGATCGGCGACCAGAGATGAGATGGTCTCGCCGAGGAGCGTACAGGGGACCGCACTCATGTCGAGAACCCGAGCCCGATACTCGGTGCCGTCCACCAGCAAGCGCGGCGCGAGCACGTCGACGTCGCCTGGGAGGGGTGGCGACACGGGCGCCACCAGGCGGGTTGCCGCAGGGATGGCGTGGTGCTGGACGATGAGAAGGTAAGGGACACGGAAGCCGCGCACGCGATGACGAACGATGTCCAGCCAGCGAGGACTACTCGGCGGCATCGGTGATGGCCCGAACCGCGGCGCCCAGGCTGCCGTATTCGGCCAGGTAATCTTCGTGCACCCGACAAGCCTGGGCGATTTCTGCCTCAAACTTCTCCCGGGCAATACGGGTAAGCTCGGCAGCCACAGCCTGTTCGGCAAGTGCCGACAAATTCAGGCCTTCTGCCCGCGCGCGAGCCACGAGGTCACCGTTGAGAGTCACATTGACAGCACGCTTAGCCGCCTGAGGATCGTAGAGTTCCATGCGCATTTACTCTGGTCGTGCTGTGCGCATTTATATGCTGAATATAGTGCGCAGTCAAATGATCCTAGTCCAAAATATGCCAATCCGGCGGCTGTTAGACGCATGCTTGATCCGGTCAGAGGCCTTGCGCCACAAGGTCCCCTGTATCGACCCGCAGCTCCTCCAAAGCGTCTCGGATGGGGGCGTCCCTATGCTTGGCCTCAAGAACATCGGCAAGCCGGATGCGCCGGTGCGCGCCGACGCGGCGGAACGGAAGATCGCCCACCTCCATCCGACGCCGAACCAGTGGCCGCGAGACGCCCAGGATCGCCGCCGCGTCTTCCGGTGAGATCTCCGCATCGTCGGTCAGTAGTGCGACCGCATCTGAGGTCGAGGCCCTCTCGAGCAGGTCCGCAATGATACCTGTGATTTCGGCGGAGACTTCGACGGTCTCCCGAGTGCCATCCGGATGAACCAGAAGCATCTCGACGCGATCTGCCGGCGCGCGATGCTTCAACAAATCGGCACCACAAGCCACGTCCGATCGAATGCCGGCCGGCAGGCTATAGCGCGTCATACGTTCCATACCCATCACGGCCTCCTTCAACTGGAATATCTGGAAGGACCTGCCGATCTTATCAAGCTCGGGACCGGCGCCACGACAAGTCGCCCCTCCGGAACCGCCCTTTCACCAGCCACACCGAGGAAGTCCCTTTCGTACCACGAACCGTTGCTATCCCGCACGGTATGTGGGTTGACCTCGCTCTGCCGCGCGTGCGGCCAGCTGCATACGCTCGGGCGTGGCGTTCGCTGGCGGCCGCGGGATATCGCCGGCGGGATCGCGCAACACGATACCGAGGCCCCGTCCGTCGATCAGCTCGCATGCCAGTTCGTCGATCACGCCGGTCGCTGCCCTTGCATCGAGTTCGCCGCGCCGGAGCCGCGCGTCCTTGCGCCGGTTGATCTCGCTCTGCGCCGAGCCGGACGGGAACACGCGGGCCAGACGCTTCAGTGCCTCGCTGGAGCCAAGCTGGTCGTAGAGCCGGTTGCGCAGTCCGGTATCGCCGGGCGTGGTCGAGAACGCCCACAGCTCGCGCGGGCCAAGCTGGTTGACCAGCATCTGCTCGTATTTGGCGTCGTCGACCTGAAGGATCACCAGGAATGGCGCGCCGCGGTCACTCGGCCCGTTCAGGCCGTAACGTACGACGGCGGCGGAGGCCTCGGACAGGTTGAAGCGATCGATGATCTCGGCCATCTCCCGCTCATCGCCGGCCTTCAGCACGAAGCGCCCGGTCGATTGGCTGACGATGGAATCGCCCATGTCCGACAAACGCTGGCTGGCGAAGCCCATCTGGATGTTGTGCTTGGGCCCCTCGCGGGCATCGAGTTCGGCCTGGGCGCGCACCTGCGGACTGCCCTGTGTGCGGTGCCACTCATCATAGTCGAGACGCTTGACCGCCTCCTGTACCTCCTGGAAGCGCGCCCGGTGATACTCGCGTACTGGTTCGGGAACGTATTGCGCGTAATCCGGATGCAGAAAGAAATTGCGCGCGAGTACGTGTCTGCCGAGCATGTACATCATTTCCGTCTGGCGATTGGACTGGGCCGAGCCGGTCGGTGCCACCGACGCGAGGTCCATGACGATTACCCGCGCCGGCCCGAAATCGAGTTTGGTCGGCCGGTTCAACGTCGGGTAGCGCTTGATGACGTCGTAGATGTAACGCTCAAAAAGTTTGGTCGCATCCTCGTGCGTCGCGTTGATTTTCAGCTTGGCAAATACGTCCTGCACCTGTTCGGCGCGGGCGGCACTGATGAGATCCTCTAACAGCGGCACGGCATGGCGCTGCGCCACCGCCGCCAGGTCATACTCGCCGCGTTCGAACAGCGCCGTAACCACGTCGCGCCACCACGGATCGTCGCGGTGCAGGTCGATACCGTGAAGCGCGAGTGCCGCGTCGACCTGCGGCTCTACCCCCGGCCGGTAGCCCTTCGGCGATCCACCGGCGACGCCGGTGCAGAGCCGATAGGCCTCATCAATGACCAGCCCGATCAGTTGCGACATGCCCTCGAACGGCGTGGACATGTCGGGCGGCAGCGTGGCGAGAGCCAGGAAGTTCTGCAGAAAGGCCCGCTCCAGCGGCAGCGGATCGTCGCAGCCAACCTGGGTGTCGAAAATGTTGACCTCATAGCCAGGGGCGAACTGCATGGTCACGAAGATCGCCTGGTTGCGCCGTGCCGGGCCAAGCGCCTCCTGCAACAGTCGGACAAACCCTTCGGCCGAAGGCCCGATGTCGAGCTTGCCGATCAGCGGCAGGCGCGCGCCCTTGGCGCCGAGGACGGCCGAGCTCAGGCAGAGGCCAAGATTGATCGTGTTGGCCAGCACCGACTTCCCGGAGCGCGGGGGCGCCACGAAGATATCGAGCACCTGCGGACGCTTCGAGCCGCCCGACGGATCGTAGGGCCAGATGCCGCCATCGGGACGGCGGAACAGCACCGAGCCGGTCGCCCAGGGCGAGGCGGTGCGGTTCCACGGCATCATCAACATCGCATCCCCCAACAACGCCAGGGATGGTGTGCCGGTCGAGGCCAGTGCCAGGCCGGGTACGCTGCTCATTAGCCCTTCCAGTGGATCGCCGGAGATCGTCGTGGCCTTGCAGTTGCCCCAGCCCTCGATGCGCTGAACCAGGGTCGAGGCACGGCGGCGCAGCCTGCGGACATCCTCGACCGGCGCCCATGTCGCGAAGGACATTCGCAGCTTCACGGCGACGTGGTTGTTGACCGCCCGCTCGTCCCGGAGCGCTTGGAAGGCCCGGCGCAGATCGGCATTCTGTGGGAACATGGCGAGGAAGGAGGCACCGATCTCCTTCATCGTCATCGCAGTCCGCCCGCCGCCTTCGATGATGGCGGTGCAGCGCCAGGGAATACGATCGGCGCCGAGAGCGGCGGACAGCTCAATGAAACTGCGCGGCTCCTCCGGACCGAGCATCATGTCCACTGGCGCGTAGACAAAATCGCCGACCTGCACGCGCTGTCCGCCCTGCGTGATGGCATCGAGGTGGAAGATCTGGTTGTGCAGGCTGGGCCAGAGCAGGGCCTCCGGTCTGACGGCGCGGTCCTCCTCGTCGGGAATGCGCGGCATCACCGGATCTCCGGGCAATGTTGCTTTCCACTGCGAACCGGCTGTCTCGCGGTAGATCGTCTCACGGATGATTGAGAGCGCCTCATGGGCGGTGACGTCGCCTACCGCGATGTCGCCGGCGCGCAACGCCGCCGTCACGCGCGAGACGAAGGCGTCGTGCCGGGCCGACATGATCTCACTGCGCTGGAAATATTTCTGGCTTTCGCCGACCAGCGGGCACTCCCTGGCGAGGGCGGCCTGTTCCTCGCGCACCTGCTTGCGCTCCTCCTTGGTCAGCACCGCCTTGCGGGTCCACAACACAAAATAGGCTGCCTCCCAGCGCATCACCCGTGGCCACAATTTGCGACGCTCATCGAGGATGTCGGTGAGCTCAATGCCGAGCTGTCGCGCAACCTCGCGACAGGGATTGAGATTAGCGTGCTCGATCTGCACCCCTGACGCCTCGGGGTCCGAAATGTAGAAGCCGACGATCGCGTGGCCGCGCTCTTCCAGCGCGCCGGACAGGTCGACGCGCTGTCCCATGGCGATGCGCTCGACGTCCTGGCGGGTGGATAGGCGCCGCATGCCATCGACGCGCAGCCAGGAGACGTAGTCGCCATGCCTGGTGACCAGGGCATTGCCGTGCGCAGTTTCGATGTCGCAGAAGGACGGAAAGGGTTGCTTGAGCATGAGCGACAGATTGGCCAATGCCCGCCCGATGGCCGCGATCATGCGACGGTTCCGCATGGTCTGGGGATGGCCGACAGCAAGGCGGGATAAACGTCGATTCCGTCGCGGTAGAACCGACCACGGGGCAGAAGCCGCACGCCGCCGAGCAGCGTCGCCCGGACCTGACTGTCGGTGGTGACACCTGCCAGTGCTTCGGCAAGATCCCGGATCGCCGGGGAACCGATACGTTTCTCGGCGACGGCGGCGCGACGGAGCAGCGCGGCGTAGACGCCCCAGGCCTGGCTGAGTTGGGCTGAGCCGGCGCGAGGCACGCGATCCATCGTGGCAGCGGCACCGTGGTCATTGCAAATGACATGCAGGCGGCGGACGGTGGCGATCAGCGCTGCCTGGCTCATTTCGGGCAGCCAGATCAGCGTCGCCTCGGCTTCGATCGTCGGACGGTCCAGGTTGTGGCACAGATGTCAGAGGATG
>CAINEA010000858.1 GCA_903847525.1 uncultured Acetobacteraceae bacterium
AACCCTCCGTTCTTCAATGATGAACGAAAGGCAGCGAATCAGGGTTCGCGACCGATTCCTAGCCCCCGTGAGTCAGGGGAAACGGCGGTTGGTATTACACGGGGTGCCGGCGATCATGCCGTTTCCAACGTGCTCAACACCAAACCGGAACGCTATGCAGCCGGTTTGGAATCTTTAATCTTCTCTCGCCCGGCTCTTGCAACAGAACGGCGGATATGCAATAATGCTGGCTTGATATCGTCAGCGCCGACCTCCGCATGCTTTGCGGAATGGCTGAACTGGTATTGCTGGTTGGAATCCGGCCCAGCATTTATCGGCCCGCAACAACAAGGAGACGGTCAGATGAAACGATTGCTTCTACCCCTCGCGTCACCAGCGCGGCACCCGAGCCCGCTTCTCTTGCTGCTGCTCGGTGTTGTGCTCGTCGGATGCTCGACGACCACGCTGTCGACCGGTGCCGCGCTCGGCAATGCCGGAAAAGCCGCGGCGTCGGCCATGCAACAGGCCGCGTTGGTCAGCCCGGTCGAGGTGCAGCGACTCATGGTCAGCGATGCCTTCCTACAGGGCATTTACAAGGACCCTGTACCGGCTGCCATCAAGAAACGGCATGACGATATTGCCAAAATCCAAAAGGAACTTGCCAACCGAGCCGCGGTTCTCAGCAACCTTGCGAGTGCCTACGACGCCATGGCCAGCCTGTCAGTTTACGACGCATCGGGCAGTTATAACACCGCCCTGACAGGTCTGGCGGGCAGTGTGAGTACCTATCTCAAGGGCGCCGGGCTGCCGCCCCTGGCGGCAAATGTATCGCCTCTTGTTTCGCAGGTCGCTGGGCTGATCGCCGGCGCTATCCAGAAGCAGATGATACGTGACGCCAGCGCCGGGATCATGCCCAAGTTGGCCGCTGTGATCGCCGCAATGGAGAAATACCAAACAGCTTTCGTCGGATTCAAAGAGATTGTCGAAAGCCAAGGAGGCGACGCCGCGAATGTATTGTACGGCAGCGGCCTCTTCTCCGCCTTGCCGGTCCTGAACGCCATAGGCACCCCCTACGGCTACACCGCGATCGCCAATGCGGACAGAATGCTGGCCACCCCGAAATACCGCGCGTTTCGGGCCGGCCTTGCCGCCGTGCAGGCAGAGCAGTCGAGCCAACAATCCGCGCTTATCTCCACCGCGTTCGACCAGAGCCTGTCCGTGCTGCGGAAACTTCAGTCGCAGCACGCCGCGCTCGCGAACGATCAGCCGATCGACCTGGCCGGGCTCGCCACCGATTTGAGCGCGCTACAGACCACCATCAACCAACTCGTCACTGCCCTCGCCCTCAAGTAACACTCAGGAGACAGGAAAATGGCCGTAACCAAAGATGACGTGACTGGCAGCCTGAAGGATGCCGCGGATGCCGCCCACAATGCCTTCACCTCGGCGGCGCTGATCGACCCCTTGGCGGCGAAATCGCTGTGGGTCGATTCCATCAACGCCACGAATGCCTACCTGACGGCGTTGCAGCGGGATCTCGCGGGTGATGACGCCAGCATCAAGGCGGCCCAGGATGCGTTGGATGTCCAAACGGAACAGATCAACACGGCATTGCAGGACCTGAAGGACGTTGCGACCGCGATCGCGATCGTCGGGCAGTTGCTCAACCTGATTGCTAGCGTGACGAAGTTCTTCGCCTGACGCATTCGATACGCGGTGCACTGGGTAGCCGAGCGCGAGGCCTTTGAACCTAAATCCGGCAGTTGGATCGTGCAACAGGCTGTTTGGATCGTCCCGATACAACCGAGGATAGTTGTTCAGGCTGGGTTTAATCGTATTGGCGGCTCAAGTTGCCGACCTTTCAGGAAATGTCGCAAGGCCTCACTCA
>CAINEA010000859.1 GCA_903847525.1 uncultured Acetobacteraceae bacterium
ACCGGTCTTCCACAATACTTTCGCGGCTATCTGAGAATGAGGGGAGTCTTGAGGGATGAGAGAGGTGATGAACACCGTCTTGCCCGACCTGCTGAGGCCGGTGACTGCCAGGCGGATCGTGGTTTCATTGACTTTAGCATCCAGCGCGGTGGTCGCGCTGGTGGCGAGATTGCGAGTCCCCGCCGCCAATCGTCCGAAAATACTGCTGCTCATTTCTCTTTCGGGTGTCCGGATTGTGAATGCCGGCTAGAATCCGTAGTTTTTTGCTGATGTCCCGGGGCGGTCACCGTGCGCACCGGCGTTCCGGATTGTCCAGTCCATAGGAGGGACCCGCCCCCGTCGCGGAGCGCCCTTTGCGCGCAGCGACGCGACGGGGGCGGGAGGTCCCTGTAGACCCACCTGGGCAATTGTTGGCAGTCGCGCTCGGGGGGGCTCCGACCTCTGGGCATTTGAAGTTGGTGCGGTAGAACCTGCCGGGATTGGAAGGCAGGCACGGCGCCGACCCATCACCTGGAAGTTTTGCTTCGGCGCCGCGCCCTACACCGTGCAGAGGCACGATTGCAGGGGCATCTTCGCAGGCACGGCGGCGCGCGTCCACGCCATCGGCGGGGGCATGATGAGAGCGGCGGTTGCGGTCATGATCACCTGCCGCATGCCCGGCTTTTCCTGTGCGCCGACCAAAACTGTCGTGCCCAGGCGCTCATCTGCAGCGATTGCGATCGAGGCCACATCTATTGCGCTGACTGCGCCCCTCATGCGCGTCGCCGGTCACTGCACGCAGCGGGGCGGCGCTACCAGGCGAGCAGCCGCGGCCGGATCAAACATGCGGAGCGGTCGCGCCGCTACCGGGCACGCAAATACCGCACCAAGCAAAATAACGTGACGCATCATGGTTCACTCGCGGATCGATCGGATGCTCTTCTGGCCACGGATCCGGCGGTGGTCGAAGAGCAATCGCCAACGGACAGCCGATCGCCTCCACGCCGGCAGGAATGGTGCTGCCTGTGTTGTGGCCGTCGCTGTTCGGAACATGTCAGGCAAGGTTTCCTGCCGCGCCGGGTCCCTCGGAACAGACGAAGAGAACCCCACCGTGACCATCCCACCTGAACTCGAGGCGCAGATCCTGCGCTATTACCATGTCGAAAAGTGGCACATCGGAACGATCGCCCGGCAGTTGCGCGTGCATCCCGAAACCGTCGCCCGGGTGCTTGCGCAGGCCGGCCTGCCGCGCATCGGGGCACCGCAGCGGCCATCGAAGGTCGATCCCTATTTGCCGTTCATCCGCGAAATGCTGGCAAAGTTCCCGACGCTGGCCGCCAGCCGCCTGCACGCCATGGTTTGCGAACGCGGCTATCGCGGCGGGCAAAGCCGCTTCCGCGCCATCATCGCCTGCCATCGGCCGCGTCCGAAAGCGGAGGCCTATCTGCGGCTGCGCACGCTGCCCGGTGAACAGGCTCAATGCGACTGGGCCCATTTTGGCCATATAATGATCGGGCGAGCGCGCCGCCCCTTGATGGCCTTTGTCATGGTGCTCAGCTTCTCGCGGCAGATCTTCCTGCGCTTCTTCCTCGACGCCCGCATGGAGAACTTTCTGCGCGGCCATCTCGGCGCGTTTGCCGCATGGAACGGCGTCCCGAGGGTCATTTTGTACGACAATCTGCGCAGTGCGGTGCTGGAGCGGTATGGCGACGCGATCCGCTTCAACCCGGCCCTGCTCGAGTTCGCCAGGCATTACCGTTACGAACCCCGCCCTGTCGCAGTGGCGCGCGGTAACGAAAAAGGCCGCGTGGAAAGAGGCATTCGGTACGTACGCCTTGCGTTTTTTGCGGCCCGCACGTTCGCCGATCTGGACGATCTCAATGCCCAGGCCGCCGATCGCCGCAGCCCCGAAGACCAGACCCGCAGCGTCGCCGAAGTCTTCGCCGAGGAAGCACCCATGCTGCTGAAGCAGCCGGACAATCCTTATCCCGTCGTTGAGCGGGTCGCCGTCAAGGTCAGTAAGACCCCCTATGTCCGCTTTGACCAGAACGATTACACTGTACCACACACGCATGTACAGCGAACCCTGACCGTGCTGGCTGATCCCGACCGGCTACGCATCGTCGAGGGCCAGGCGATCGTCGCCAGCCATCCACGCAGCTACGACAAGGGCGAGCAGATCGAGGACCCGGCCCATCTCCAGGCACTGGTCGACTGGAAACGTCACGCTCGCCGCCACCGCGCAACCGATCGCCTGACCCAGGCGGCGCCGGCCAGCCGGACCTTACTCGTTCGCGCCGCCGAGCGTGGCTCTAACCTCGGCAGCATCACCGCGAGCCTGGTCCAATTGTTGGAACGCTATGGCGCGAGCCAACTCGATGCCGCCATCCTCGAGGCGCTCGAACATGATATGCCACATCCCAATGCGGTCCGGCTGGCACTCGAGCGCCACCGCGACGACCGCCGACAGCCCCCCCCCGGTCGCTCTTACCCTGCCGGCGCATGTCCGGGCCCGCGACAAGACAGTGCAGCCGCATTCCCTCGAGACCTACGACCAGCTGAAGAAGGTGGGTCATGAAAAACCCCGACGCTTTGCAAGCCCGCGCCAAGGCCCTGCAACTGCACGGCCTGCTGGCGCATTGGCCGGAAGCCGCTGCCGCCGGCTGGGCCAAATCGCTGATTGAATGGGAGGAGGAAGAACGGGCCCGCCGTAGCCTCGAGCGTCGCCTTCAGGGCGCCCATATCGGCCGCTTCAAACCGTTGTGCGACTTCGACTGGAACTGGCCCACCGCCATCGACCGCGCGGCCTTCGAGGCGCTGATGACCCTCGACTTCCTCAAGGACGCGACCAACGCCCTGCTGGTCGGCCCGAATGGCGTCGGCAAATCAACCCTGGCCCGTAATCTTGCCCATGAGGCGGTCATCAATGGCCATACTGTCCTGTTCACCAGCGCCGGTCAGTTGTTCGGCGAGCTGGCCTCGCTTGATAGCGATTCTGCGCTACGCCGCCGCTTGCGCCACTACGTTGCGACAACGTTATTACCCATCGACGAAGTCGGCTATTTGTCCTATTCCAATCGCCACGCCGACCTGATGTTCGAGTTGATCAGCCGCCGCTACGAGCAGAAAAGCACCGTCGTCACTACCAATCGCGCCTTTGCCGAATGGCGCGAGGTCTTCCCCAACGCCGCCTGCGTCGTGTCCATGGTCGATCGGCTGATGCACAACGCCGAGATCGTCTCCATCGAGGGCGAATCCTATCGCGCCAAGGAAGCCAAGGAACGCGCCGAGCGAAAAGCCAAACAGCGCCGCGGTGGCAAATCATGACCAAACCGACGCGGCGCAGACAATCCCGCCATCGTTGCCCGCTCTGTACCGAACCGCGACCCAACACCGGTCTGCCGATCGCCATCCCATTCGGCATACCGACATACTGGTCTCCCGAAGCAGCGCTCGCCATCTTCGAGTTCGTCGACGAAATGCGCGACATCATTCTGGCCGTCTACGGAACTCACATCCAGGATGCCGCGCGCCAGCGAGGCCAATCGGCGCTCACCGAGCGGGTGGTCATCCCGGACGACGAACTGCCGTTCTGATCCGCAGACCGGCTGAAGACGGGGCCTTCGGCCCCGTTCTCTTCTTGCGCCTCCAAAGCCAAATCGCAACGCCCGCTACGGCTGCGCCGACCTTGGGCCGCCCCGGGACATCAGCAAAAAACTACGGATCTGCGCCGGCGCCAACACAAATGTGTCTGTGCTGCGATCAACCTCGCGGGCGACGCATTCTAGGGCAGCCATCGCGTGCTGGATGGCGCCGGTCACATCCGCCTCTGGCCGTCGCGAGATATCGCGCAGGGCTTCATGGGCCTCGTTGGCGGCGGTTGGCGTGCCAGCTGATTGTTGACCCTCCGGGACGGGTCCTTCATTAAGTTCTCTATCTGTTCCAACTTTTCCCGCGAAGAGTCAAGGGCTCAATCTAGGGCGGCCGTTCTTGAAAAGTGTCAGAAAACCGCGTATATTTCTGACAGGAGAATGGCCATGCAACGCTTGACCGAACAGATTCTAACGCACGCGAGAGGGTTGCCAGAGGGCACTCCGGTTGCGGCTAAAAGCTTGCTCCACCTCGGCAACCGCGCCGCGGTGGATCAGGCCCTGTCGCGCCTGAGCGAGAGGGGTCATCTGATCCGGGCGGGTCGCGGCGTCTATCTTTTGCCGGTCACGAGCCGGTTCGGCACGCGGTCTCCCTCCGTGGAGCAGGCGGTCGAGGCGCTGGCCAGCCAGCGGGGAGAGACCATCGTCCCAAGTGGCGCCGCTGCGGCCAACACTTTGGGTCTTACGACACAGGTGCCGGTCCGGTCGGTCTATCTGACCTCCGGACGCACCCGGAAGATGAACCTCGGCAAACAGGTCGTCGAGCTTCGCCACGCGCCGCGCTGGCAGCTCGCCATGGCGCATCAACCTGCCGGCGAAGCGGTACGCGCGCTGGCTTGGCTTGGGCCGGAGAAGGCCGAGGCCGCTCTCCAGACCTTGAAACGGAAACTCCCGCCGGGCGCCTTCAGCGAGCTGGTCGCGGTAGCGCCGCAGCTTCCAACTTGGCTGGCTCGCAGCGTGGGTAAGGCCGCATATGGCTGATCCATTTCTCCACCTTCAGGCCGAGGATCGGCGCGAGGCGCTCGGCGTCGCGGCCGATCGGTCGGGCCGGCCGGCGCATCTGCTGGAGAAGGACGTGTGGGTCGTCTGGGCGCTCGCCACCCTTTACGGTTCGGCGCTTGGCGAACATCTGGTTTTCAAGGGCGGCACATCGCTGTCTAAAGCCTATCAGGTCATCCGGCGGTTTTCCGAGGACGTCGACCTGACCTATGACATCCGGGCCATAGCCCCCGATCTGGTCGGCGAAAACGGCGAAGCCTTGCCGGAGACCCGCAGTGAGGAAAAGCGCTGGTCTAGCGAGGTGCGCAAGCGCCTGCCCGAATGGGTTGAAGGAACCGTTCAGCCGATCATCGCGGCGGCGCTTGCTGCTGAAGCTTTGACGGCCACGATCCGCGTCGAAGGCGAGAAGCTGTTCATCGACTACGAGGCGGCGGCAGCCGGCTCCGGCTATGTGGCGCCGAGTGTCATGCTCGAGTTCGGTGCGCGATCGACGGGCGAGCCCGCGAGCTTGCGCGATGTCACCTGCGATGCGGCTGGGCTGGTGGATGGTGTGGTCTTTCCAACCGCTCGACCGCGGGTGATGCACGCGGAGCGGACCTTTTGGGAAAAGGCGACAGCGATCCACGTCTTCTGCCTCCAAGAAAGGTTGCGTGGTGATCGTTTTGCGCGTCACTGGCATGACGTGGTGCGTCTCGATGAAGCCGGTTTCGCGGCCGCCGCTTTTGCCGATCGCGAGCTGGCTAAGGCCGTCGCGCGACACAAGGCGATGTTCTTCGCCGAGAAGGCAGCCGACCGATTGCTGATCGACTACGCGGCTGCAGTCAATGGCGGTCTGCAACTCGTTCCTGCGGGTGATGGTGCGAAGGCCCTGGAAGAAGATTACGCCCGAATGGTCGAGGATGGTCTCCTTCTGGAGGACGCCGAGCCATTCGCGGCGCTCATGGAGCGCTGCGCAGACATCGCCGCACGAGCCAACAGCGCGGCAGGATAAGAAAAACGGGCTGGGAGGCGACGGTGTACATTTCCGAAATCTACGCGAGCGGCTTCCGCTGCTTCGATCCGGCCGCCCCGTTGCAACTGAAGCTCTCGTCCGGTCTCAATATTCTCGTGGGACCGAACGACGCCGGTAAGGCGGCGCTCAACAATTAACGCTTCGATCTGATGATCTTGGGCTGATCGTGTAGTTCCAGTCGGGATGCCACGGATCGGTGGTGATGTTGAGGGCCGCCATCTCCTCGTCGGCCACGCGGATCGCCTTGGGATAGATGTTCTCATCCAGTTCGCAGCGCACCGTCAGCCCGGTCT
>CAINEA010000860.1 GCA_903847525.1 uncultured Acetobacteraceae bacterium
GGAGGCCATGCTGACGATCCGGCCCCAGCCGGCCGCCTTCATGTACGGCAGGGCCAGGCGGATGAGGTGAAACGGGGCAGACAGATTGACCGCGAGTGCTGCGTCCCATTCCTCGGTGACGAATTTGTCGATCGGGTTGAAGTAGCGGACGACCGCGTTGTTCACGACGATATCGACGCCGCCGAGGGTTTCCGCCGTGGTTTTGACCATCTGGGCGATCTGGTCGGGGTGGCGCAGGTCGGCCGGGTGGTAAGCGGCGCGAATGCCGTGGGTGGTTTGCAGCTCCGCCTGGCGGTCGCGGATGGTGTCGGCGTCGGCGAAGCCGTTCAGCATGATGTTCGCACCCTGGGCGGCCAGGGCCGAGGCCGTGGCGAAACCGATTCCGCCGAGCGAGCCGGTGATCAGCGCGGTTTTTCCCTTGAGCATTGTTCCCTCCGATTGATTTGCGAGGGATTAGACGGCGCGGCGGACGAACTGGCCAGAGCGGGTCAGGGCACCTGTGGCATCACATCGCGGGCGAAGCGTTCCAGCCGTTCCAAACTGCCAGCGAGCGTCTCGCCGCGGAAGTCGAAGATCAGTTCGTGCACGCCTATGGCGGCAAACCGGAAAATATCCTCGGCGATCTGGCCGGGTCCGCCGGAGAACGGCTTGCGTCCGCCATCGGGGCCGGGCAGCGCGATATCGTAGAGCGGCGCCTTGTAGGAGATGGTCAGGGCGGCGAAGTCCCGCCCGGCGGCCTCGGTGAGGCGGCGGAGTTCGGCGAGTTTATCCCGCATTTCCGCCGGTGGCAGGGGTACCGCGGCGATGGCGCCGACGGGGTGCCAGCCGTCGCCGAAGCGGGCGGTGCGGCGCAGCGCGGCGCGGCTGTGGCCGCCGACCCAGATCGGCGGGCCGGGGCGCTGGATCGGGAATGGCTCGCAGCGGATTTGGTCGAACGAATAGAACTCGCCTTCATGCGAGGCGGGTGATTCGGACCAGAGCTTGCGGAAGATCTGCAGATATTCGTCGCTGACCGCGCCGCGCCGGTCGAAATCGCCCGCGCGGAGGGCGGTGAACTCTTCTTCCAGCCAACCGACCCCGACACCCACCGTCAGGCGGCCGTCCGACAAGACATCGATCGTCGCCAGCATTTTGGCGGTGAGCACGGGGTTGCGGTAGGGCAGGATCAGCACGGAGCTGACCAGGCGCAGCCGCTCGGTGATGCCGGCGACGAAGGCCAGGATGGAGGCCTGCTCCAGCGCGTCACCGTGGCTCGGGTGTTCGCCGGAGACGGTGTAGGGATAGGTGGAGCGGGATTGGACGGGAAAGACCACATGGTCCGCGACCATGGCGGAATGGAAGCCCGCGGCTTCCCCGGTGCGGGCCAGGGCGGCGATGGCGGCGCGGTTGGCGAGTTCGCCGCGTGTCGGCAAATAAAAGCCGTAGCGCATCTGGTTTCCTTCCCTGGACATCCGGCGCCAGCCTTCGGCATCGCCGCCGATGAGCCATCGGTGGTGGCGTTCCGGTTCGGCTGGCGCCGGATTTACGCTATATTGAACCTGCCAACTGCACTATCCATTGTGCGGAAACACCGTCCTTACCCATCTGCTTCGGGGATCATCGCCGGTGCGATGAAACGAATTGCCCAATGTTGCATTGCAGCACGCCCCTTTCGTCTCCCGGGGGCTTTATGTATTTACCGGCTCCCTTATGGACCCTCTCATGCCCGACCTGCTGTTTCTCACCCAGCGCATTCCCTATCCGCCGATCAAGGGCGAAAAGATCCGCCCGCTGCAGATTCTGAAATATCTGGGGCAGTTCTTCGATGTTCACCTTGGCTGCCTGGTGGATGATCCGCGCGATGTCGAGCACATCGAGGTCCTGCGCCCGCTATGCAAGACGTCGCATTTCGCCGAACTGGACCGCAAGCGGGCGAAGGTGACGTGCCTGCGCGGGTTGCTGACCGGCGAGCCGCTGAGCGTGACGTTCTATCATGACAACGGCCTTGCCGCCTGGGTGCGCCGGACGCTGGCGGAGGTGAATCCGCGGGCCGTGTTCATCTGTTCGTCCAACATGGCGCCCTACGTGCTCGACACGAACGAGTTCAAGGCCATGGCCGGGACCGGGGTTTCCGTGGTGGATCTGGCGGATGTGGATTCGGAGAAGTGGCGCGCCTATGCGCAGACCGGGTCCTTTCCGATGAGCTGGGTGCACCGGCGGGAATGGCGCCTGACCGCGGCGCTGGAGCGGCGGATCGCGCGGGAATGCGACTGGAGCACCTTCGTCTCGGCGGAGGAGGCGGCGCTGTTCGCTGCCATGGTGCCGGAATATGCCGACAAGATCCGTTCCGTCAGCAGCGGCGTGGACCACATCTATTTCGATCCGGCCTGCGCGCAGGGTACGGGCAGCGCGCCGCTGTATGATGTTTCCCGGCCGAACTACGTGTTCACCGGCACCATGGACTACCCGCCGAACATCGACGCGGTGGTGTGGTTTGCCGAGGAGATCCTGCCGATCCTGCGCCGCGCGCAGCCGTCGGCGCAGTTCCATATCGTGGGGTCGAGCCCGGCGCCGGCGGTGGAGAAGCTGGCGGCGCTGGAGGGCGTGTTCGTGACCGGACGGGTCGCCGATGTGCGGCCCTATGTCGCGCATGCCACCGCCGGGGTCGCACCGATGCGGATCGCGCGCGGCATCCAGAACAAGGTGCTGGAGGCGATGGCGATGGCGCGGCCGGTGGTGGTGACCCCGGATGCGCTGGAAGGGATCGACGCGGTGCCGGGCAGCGAGGTGATCCTTGCCGCCGATGCGGCCGGGTTTGCCGCCGGCTGCGTGCGGGCCGCGGGACCGGACGGGGCGGCGATCGGTGCGGCGGCGCGGCGGCGCGTGCTGGCGGATTATGTCTGGGCGGAGCGGTTGCATGGCTTCGATCCGCTGCTGGGCATTGCAACGGGCAGCGTGCCGGCCGCACAAGCCGGGACCGCCTGATGCGAGCAACCGGAGATTTCAGATGATCGTTCGATCCAGGGCCCCGTTGCGCCTCGGCCTGGCCGGCGGCGGCACCGACGTCTCGCCCTATTGCGACCAGTACGGCGGCGCCGTGCTGAACGTGACGATCGACATGTACGCCTACACCATCATCGAGCCGACCGATGACGGAAAGGTGCGGTTCACCGCGTCGGACATCGACGGCGAATACGAGGCCCCGGCGGACGAGGCGATGGAGATCGGCTATCCGCTGATCCTGCATCGCGCGGTGTACCGGCGGATCGTGCGCGATTTCAACGGCGGCAAGCCCCTGCCCTGCCACATCACGACGTTCTGCGACGCGCCGCCGGGTTCGGGACTTGGCACGTCCTCCACCATGGTGGTTTCGCTGGTGAAGGCCTTTGTCGAATGGCTGAACCTGCCGCTGGGCGAATACGAGATCGCGCATCTGGCCTTCGAGATCGAGCGGATCGACGCCGGGCTCGGCGGCGGCAGGCAGGACCAGTATGCCGCGACCTTCGGCGGTGTGAACTTCATGGAGTTCCTGGCCGGGGACCGGGTGATCGTCAATCCGTTGCGGATCAAGAACTGGATCATCTCGGAGATCGAAACCTCGCTCGTGCTGTTCAACAGCGGGGTGTCGCGCTCCTCGGCGAGCATCATCAAGGAGCAGACCGACAATTTGACCGCCAAGAGCGGCACCACGCTGGAGGCGATGCACGAGATCAAGGCCGATGCGTATGGCATGAAGGAGTGCCTGCTGCGCGGCGATTTCGAGAATCTGGCCGGCTATATGCGTAAGTCCTGGGATGCCAAGAAACGCCTGGCCGCCAGCATCAGCAACGACCATATCGACACTGTGCATGCGGCCGCCATGTCGGCCGGGGCGCGGGCGGGCAAGGTTTCCGGCGCGGGCGGCGGCGGGTTCATGACGTTCCTGGTCGATCCATCGCGCCGGGTGGGGGTGATCCGGGCGCTCAGCAAGCAGGTGGGCCAGGTGATGACCTGCCACTTCACCCGCTGGGGCACCGAAGGCTGGAAGAT
The DNA here is from genome assembly GCA_903847525.1 of uncultured Acetobacteraceae bacterium. Lineage (GTDB taxonomy): Bacteria > Pseudomonadota > Alphaproteobacteria > Acetobacterales > Acetobacteraceae > PALSA-911. The sequence continues at coordinate 4,009 of CAINEA010000860.1, forward strand.
CTTCTGAGCCGCGCCGCCCCACCGGTTACCGACGATCTTATTTTCAGGAGTAACCCGATGCAGACCGCAGATGACAATTTCGTTCAGGCCTATCTCGCGGAATCCGTGACCGCGCTGGGTGCCTTTCAGGCCGATCCCGGCTTTCAGCAGACCATGGAGGCGATGTCGGATGCCATCGTCGAGGCCTTGCGGGCCGGCAAGAAGCTGCTGATCGCCGGCAATGGCGGCAGTGCGGGGGATGCGCAGCATATCGCCGGGGAGTTCATTTCCCGGCTGATGTACGACCGCGCGCCACTGGCGGCGATCGCGCTGACGGTGGACAGCTCGGTGATGACCGCCACCGGCAACGATTACGGCTATGAATACATCTTCGAGCGCCAGGTGCTGGGGCTTGGGCAGGAAGGCGATGTGTTCCTGGGTATCTCGACCTCCGGAAAATCGCCCAATGTGATCCGGGCGTTCGATGCGGCGCGGGAGCGGGGGCTGGTGTCGATCGGTTTCACAGGCGCCGATGGCGGGCCGATGCGGGACCGATGCAGCCTGTTGCTGGAGGCGCCTTCCGGCAAGACGGCGATCATCCAGCAGATCCATATCGTGGCGGCGCACATCGTGTGCGCGCTGGTGGAGCGGGCGATGTTCCCGCGCAACGCCTAGACCGATGCCCGACCGAACGGCAACCGTGCGCCAGTGCGCCGTGCTGGTGGGCGGCATGGGCACAAGGCTGGGGGCGTTGACGGCGGCGACACCCAAGCCGCTGCTCAATTGCGGCGACCGGCCGTTCCTGGCCTGGCTGCTGCGCGAGTTCCTGCGGTTCGGCGTCGATGAGTTTTTGCTGCTGACCGGGCATCTGTCGGAGGTGGTGGAGGCGGCGTTGCCGGCGATCGCCGCGAGCCTGCCGAAGCCGGTGCGGATCACGGTTTGCCGCGAGCCGGTTCGGGCCGGCACCGGCGGGGCGCTGTATCATGCGCGCGACCGGCTGGCCGAGCGGTTCTGGCTGTGCAACGGCGATTCGATGCTGGATTTCAATTTCGCCCGGCTGCTGGAAGATGCCGCGCGCGATCCGGCCGATGCGGTGGGGCGGATCGTGCTGCGCCGGTTGGAGGATGCGTCCCGCTACGGCGTGGTGGAGACGGACGGCGACCGGATCACGGCTTTTCGGGAACGCCCGCCGGCCGGCAGTGGGGGGGCGGCGGTTGCGGGCACCATCAATGCCGGCATCTATCTGTTCAACCGGTCCGTGCTGGACGACATTGAGCCGGTGTGTTCGCTGGAGGCGGAGGTGATGCCGAAGCTGGCCGCGCGCGGGGCGCTGCGCGGCACGATTGGCAATGGGTATTTCATCGATATCGGCATTCCCGCCGATCTGGAACGCGCGCAGACCGAATTGCCGGAGCGGCTGCACCGCCGCGCGCTGTTTTTGGACCGGGACGGGGTGATCAACCGCGATCACGGCTGGGTCGGCACGCGGGATCGGTTCGAGTGGGTGCCGGGGGCGAAGGAAACCATCCGTGCGGCATCGGATGCCGGGTATCATGTGTTTGTGGTCACCAACCAGTCCGGTATCGCGCGCGGGCATTACGACGAGGCGCAGTTCGCCGCGTTGAGCGCGTGGATGACAGACGAGATCCGCGCCGCCGGGGGAACGGTGGATGATCTGCGGTATTGCCCGTTCCATCCGGAGGCGCCGTTGGAGGCGTACCGGCAGGTGAGCGACTGGCGCAAGCCGGAGCCGGGGATGCTGCTGGATTTGATGGAGAAATGGGAGATCGATCCGGCGAGGAGCCTGTTGATCGGGGATCAGCCGACCGACATGGCCACCGCGGCGGCCGTTGGGATGAAGGCACATCATTTTTCGGGTGGCGATCTGGCTGTGTTCGCGCGGGGGTTGCTGGGCTAGTTTGTGCCGGTCAGTTTGTGCAGGTCAGTTTTTGCCGGTCAGTTTTTGCCGGTCAGGCATTCAGGCTGCGTTAGCACGAACCGCGGCTCGGGGTGCGACACCCTTATTTGTTATTTATCCGCCTGGGATTTTCCACCCCGCCCATTGGCAGATCCCAACGGACCATTTTGTTCCCAATTCTCGCTGTAAATCCTGGCATTAACAGCCGTCGTACCGTACGTTAACGAACCGTCGCTGACCGCTACCATGGGCCAATAACCAAAACGGGGGCAAAATGGCACGCATTGTGGTTCTTTGCATGACGCTTGTATGCTTGGCCTTTCCGGCCCATGCGGCGTTCTTCACTTGGGTCAATCTCTGCGCGCAGGCCTATCCGGATGAGAATGGCAACCCGGTGTTGAACTGCACGGGGCAAACAGGCTTCGGGGATTCTTCGTCTTCGACCGACGTGACCTTGAACGTCGACAACGTGAATGCCAGCCTATATCCGGACCTCGCGCAAACGACGCCCGGGTCGTATTCCGGCTGGGGCTCAGCCTCGATGACCCCGGATACGTTCAGGCTCAGCGGCGGCTTCGATCTGGTGGATTACGCGCGGGGCAACCGCGTCAACATTTCCGATCCCTATGTGCTGCAGGGCATGTTCCTGGCGCTCGGCACGATGACGGATGGCCTGACAGTGACGGGCGGCACTGGAGTTTATTCACTCAGCTATGTTCTCTCGCTGGACGGCATGTTCACCCGCAGCAATGACCTGAACTACAGCCTGTTCTGCGCGTTCCTGATTATGCCGCAGGGCGCGGGCTCGTCGACCTCCTATTGTGCGTCGGCGGGCGATCCCGTGGCACCGACGATCACATTGACCTACACGGACCTCGCGTTCGGCGACGTGATCGAGCCCACCCTTCAGATGAACGTCGGCGGTAGCCTCGACTCGCTTTTCCCCGCCGATGTCGCATCCATGGGACAGGATTTGGTCACAGGCGGGACGACAGCCGATTTTGGCTCCACCATTCACATAACCGATCTGCTTGTGACGGACTCGAATGGCAATCCGATCCCCGGCGTCACGGTGCATAGCGACAGCGGTTACGTGTATCCGCTCGATCCCGCCAATGGCGGCACCGCAGTGCCCGAGCCGGGTACGATCGGGCTCCTGGCGGTGGCACTGGTCGGCCTGACGCAGCTGCGGCGGCGAGCGAGCGTTCTCGCTCAAGCGTAGCGCGGGTTTGCCTGACCCTGGCGGCAGACACGGCGCATCGAGATACGGTGCGGCGGACAGGGTCGGCCGCCTTGCCGGCGCACCTTAGGATTGAGGGGCCTGGGGTCAGTTGCCCTTCTCGAAGCCGGGGCGCGGGACCAGGCTCATCAGCATGTGCTCGAACCCGCCATCGACGATGATTTCCTGGCCGTTCACATAGCCGGCGCGGTTGCTGGCCAGAAACAGCGCGACCTGGGCCATGTCGTCTGGTGTTGCGACGCGCCCGAGTGGGATTGCCGCCGAACGGCGTTCGGTGACCCTGTCGTCTTGGTAGAAGCTTTCGCTCATCGGAGTCCGGACCATCCCTGGGCTGACGACATTGCTGCGCACGCCATGCGGGCCCCACTCCACCGCGAGCTGGCGGGACAGCATGATCACGCCGGCCTTGCTGACGCTGTAGGCGCCGGAAAACCCCTGGGCATTGCTTCCGGCGATCGATGCCGTATGCACGATGGCGCCGCTGCCACGCTCGATCATCGCCTTGCCGAAGGTCTGCGCGCACAGCAGATAGCCGGTCAGATTGACCGCAAGCACCAAATTCCAGTCCTCCAGCCGCACCGTGGCGAGCGGTCCTGGCCGCAGCACGCCCGCATTGTTGATGAGAATGTCGCAGGGCCCGACAGCCTGGGCGGCACGCTCGGCCGCGGCCACGCTTTGCGGATCGGCAATGTCGCATTCCAGGGCCAGCGTCTTCGCTCCCGTCGGGCGAAGTGCCTCTTCGGTCGCTCGGCAGTTCTCGAGGTTGTTGTCGAGCAGCACGACCGACGCGCCGGCCTGCGCCATCCCGAGGGCGACGGCCCGTCCAATACCGCCGCCGGCCCCGGTCACGACACAGACCTTGCCGTGCAAGCCAAGCCAATCGTCATTTTGTACTGTCATCGATCCTCTCCTCCGGTGCGGCTGATCCTAGCGCGAGAGTTCGGATGACGGTAAGGGCTGAGGCCTGTTCTGCGGGCGATGATGCGACGGAGGGGGCGGGTTAAGCGTTGCGTTTTAGGAATATAGTCTCTATAATTAACAGTTCAGCGTTGCCGTGGCCTGGGGTCGCAGCGGAAGGAGGTAAGCGGATTTCCATTCGATTCAGATCGACTATAATTTAGTACTGGTATCGATTTTTGAGAGTAAATCAAGATACACGGGACCTGAGACGAGATTGGTAGCTGGCGGTATTGTGGGGTTTTCTATCGGGCAAGCCGCTATATGGGATTTAGATCTGTTTATGGGAATATATGCCGGATCACGAGGCGTGAGACCCGATTGAGGCGGTTGGAGCGGAGGAAGCCACGGCAATTGCCACCATTCCCCCCTGCCCCTAACGTCTCCGGATGACCCAGAACACACCGCCGAAAACCGGACTGCGCCGCAACACCGCCAATTATGGCGATCCCGATTTCGCGCTCTATCTGCGAAAAACCTTCGCCAAGTCGATGGGATATTCCAACGCGATGCTGGAACGGCCTGTGGTGGGGATCGTCGATACCGGGTCGGACTATAACAACTGCCACCGGACGGTGCCGGAGCTGATCGAGGCGGTGAAGCGTGGCGTGCTGGCGGCAGGGGGGCTGCCGCTGGCGTTTCCGACAGTTTCGCTGTGCGAGCCGTCGTTGTTCCCGACGTCCATGCATTTCCGCAACCTGGCGGCGCTGGATACCGAGGCGATGCTTTCGGGCCAGCCGATGGACAGCGCGGTGCTGATCGGCGGGTGCGACAAGACCGTGCCGGCGCAGCTGATGGCGGCGGCATCCTCCGACATGCCTTCCGTGCAGCTGGTGACCGGGCCGATGCTGGCCACCGCGTTCCAGGGCGAACGGCTGGCGGCGTGCACGGACTGCCGGCGCTATTGGGCGCAGTATCGGGCGGGCAAGGTCAGCGGCGAGCGGATCGCGGAGATCGAGGGGCGGCTGGCGACGACGGCCGGCACCTGCGGGGTGATGGGGACGGCGAGCACGATGGCCTGCATCGCCGAGGCGCTGGGCATGATGCCGGCGGGGCATGGCTCGATCCCGGCGGTGCATGCGGACCGGCTGCGCGCGGCGGAGGAGGCCGGGGCGCTGGCGGTGCGGCTGATCGCCAACCCGATCCGGCCGTCGGAGTTAATCACGGCGAAGTCGGTAGAGAACGCGCTGCGGGTGCTGCTGGCGCTCGGCGGGTCCACCAATGCGTTGATCCATCTGACCGCGATCGCCGGGCGGCTGGGCATTCCGATTAGTCTGGCCCGGTTGAACGAGCTCTCCGACACGACGCCGGTGCTAGTGGATCTGAAGCCGACCGGGGATGGCTATATGGAGGATTTCCACTCGGCGGGCGCGATGCCGGCGCTGCTGTGGGAGTTGAAGGATCTGCTGCACCTGGACGTGATCGACGTGACCGGCGCCACCTTGGGCGATCGGCTCGCGAAGGCGCCGGAGTTCGTTGACCGGCGCTATATCCGGGCGCGGGCCGAGCCGGTTTCGCCGGTCGGCGGCATCGTTTCGCTGTTCGGCAGCCTGGCGCCGCGCGGAGCGATCCTTAAGCGCAGTGCTGCGACCGAAAGCCTGTTCGAGACCGAGGCTCGCGCGGTGGTGTTCGACGGGCTTGAGGACCTCTCCAACCGGATCGACGATCCGGACCTGGACGTGACCGAGCACGACATACTCGTGCTGAAGAATGCCGGGCCGCTGACGCCGGCGGGGATGCCGGAAGCGGGGTATCTGCCAATCCCGAGCAAGCTCGCGCGCGCGGGGGTGAAGGACATGGTGCGGATGAGCGATTGCCGCATGTCCGGCACCGCGTTCGGCACCATCGTGCTGCACATCACGCCGGAGGCCGCCGCGGGCGGGCCGCTGGCGCTGGTGCAAAGCGGCGACCGTATCCGGTTGTCGGTGAAGGAGCGCAGCCTCGAGCTGCTGGTTTCCGACGCCGAACTGGCGGAACGGCTGAAGTCCTGGGTGCCGCCGGCCAAGCCAAAGCGCGGCTGGGACCGGATCGTGGCCGAGCAGGTGTTGCAGGCGGACGAGGGCTGCGACCTGGCCGTTTTACGTGCCGAAGGCTGAACCGAGACAAAGAACGGACGCAACACCATGCCCATCGTGAACCGGATCGCCGATTTTCATGCCGAGATGACGGAATGGCGGCAGGACCTGCACGCCCATCCCGAACTGTCCTTGCAGGAGGTTCGCACCAGCGGCGTGGTGCAGGAGAAGCTACGGAGCTTCGGGGTGGACGAGATCATCACCGGGATGGCGCGGACCGGGGTAGTCGGGGTGATACGCGGCCGCGGCCCGCAGAGTGGGCCCGGTGGCCGGGCGATCGGGTTGCGCGCGGATATGGACGCGCTGCCGATCGTGGAGGAAACCGGCGTGCCCTGGGCGTCGACCAACCACGGTGTGATGCATGCCTGCGGCCATGACGGGCATACGACGATGCTGCTGGGGGCGGCGAAGTACCTGGCCGAAACCCGCAATTTCGACGGCACGGTGTATGTGATCTTCCAGCCGGCCGAGGAGCATCTGGGCGGCGGCGAGATCATGGTGAAGGAAGGTCTGTTCGAACGCTGCAAAATGGAAAAAGTGTTCGGCATGCATAACTGGCCGCAGGTGCCGGCGGGCACTTTCCTGTGGCGCAACGGCCCGACGATGGCGGCGGTCGCCAATATCGAGATCACGATCACCGGCAAGGGCGCTCACGGCGCGCTGCCGCATTTCGGCATCGACCCGATCGTGGTCGCGGCGCAGATCGTGTCGGCGCTGCAGTCGATCGTGGCGCGCAATATCGAACCCGCGGAGTCCGGGGTGGTGACGATCGGCCACATCAATGGGGGGCACACCTACAACGTGATCCCCGAAACCGTGCACATGAAGGGGACCGCGCGCTACTACACGCCGGCCGTGGGCGACCAACTGGAAGACGGCGTGCGGCGCCTGGCCACCGGCATCGCCACCAGCTTCGGCGCGAAGGCGGAGGTAGTGTTCGACCGGATCTACCCCGCCACGGTGAACGATCCGGACGCAACCGCGCTGGCGCGTCGTGCCGCCGTCACCGTGGCCGGCGAAAGCCAGGTGCGGCACATGGATAAGCCGACCATGGGTGGGGAGGATTTCGCATTCATGCTCAACGCGAAACAGGGGAACTACCTGATGCTCGGCGCTGGCCGGAATGGCAGGGAAGGGAGCGATTTCATGGTCCACCACCCCCGCTACGACTTCAACGACGAGATCCTGCCGGTGGGCGCATCCTATTGGGCGACGCTCGCGGAGCAGTTGCTGCCGCGCCAAGCCGACTGACCGCAACGAGATTCAGCCCTGAACGACGAACCTGGGAAGGCAGCCATGTCCGGCTGCCTCCCCGTATCGTTCGATAGCTATTTCGGCAGGGCGGCCAGAACGGCCTTGGCGTCCGCGACGCCGGTGAAATTCGTGCTCATGGCCAGCGCCTTCTCCAGGTTGGCGCGGGCCGCCTTGGGATTGTTCTGCGCCTTCTGCGCCAAAGCCAGATGGTAGAGCAGTTCGGGATTGGCCGGGTCGGTCTTGGTGGCCAGTTCGAGCATCGGCAGGGCGTCCTTGGATTGACCGAGCTTCAGCAAGGCCCACCCGAGCGTGTCGTTCGTGCGTTCGAGAGTGCGCCCGCTTTAGGTTTCAGATTTCGATTTTGCGAAACACTTCGCGCAGGGCCGTGTACATGGCGACTGGTGGCCAGGTTATTCCCGGAGATCAGGGA
>CAINEA010000861.1 GCA_903847525.1 uncultured Acetobacteraceae bacterium
GCGATCGCCCCGTTCAGCGCCTTTACTCCGGCGGCCTCGCCATCGGGATGGCCCCAGACCGCGCCTACCACGGCCAGGAAATTCGCCCCGGCCTTCACCAGCGGCGCGCAGTTCGCCGCCGTGATGCCGCCGATGGCGCAGCACGGCAGTTCCATCAGTTCGGACCACCAGGTCAGAATTTCTGGATCGGCTTGAACGGTCACTTCCTTGGTTGTACTGGGAAAGAAGGCCCCGAACGCCACGTAATCCGCGCCGTCCTCGCCCGCCTGCATGGCCAGGTCTCGGCTGTTCTTGCAGGTCACGCCCAGCGTCAGGTTCGGTCCGATCAGCTTGCGGGCCAGCGGAGCGGGGGTATCTTCCTGACCGACATGCACGCCGTCGCAGCCGGTAGACACCACCAGATCGGCCCGGTCGTTCAGCAGGAACGCCACGCCGCGCGACTGCGCCACCGGGCGCAGCGCATCGATCGCGCGGCCCCAGGTGGCGTTGGTCTCGTTCTTCAGCCGGAGCTGGATGGCGGCGACATCGCCGGCGTCCAGCGCCCGGGCCAGCCGGTCGGCGAAGGGCAGGGGGTCGAACACTTCCGGGGTGATCAGGTACACCCGGCAGCGATCGTCCTGTTCCTTCGCCTTAGCCCCCGCTTTTGTCGCCAAGCGATCAGGCCTTGCCCTGGTAGATGGCAATGATGTTGCTCAGCATTTCCAATGCCTGCTCGCGCGGTCGCTGGAACGTGTTGCGCCCGATGATGGACCCGTTGGCCCCGCCATCGCGCAGGCCGCGGATCTCGGTATACAGCCCGTCCAGGTCCTTCGCCTCGCCGCCCGAGAACACCACGATGCGCTTGCCGGCGAAGCACGCCTGCACCACATGCGCCACGCGCTCGGCCATCGTGCTCATCGGGATCTTGTTGGTCTCGTAGGTCTTCTTCGCCGCGTCCAGGCTGACATTGGCGGTCGGCGGCTTCACCTTGATGATGTGCGCGCCCATCAGTGCGGCCATGTGCGCGGCATAGGCGCAGATATCCACGGCAGTCTCGGCAACCTTGTCCAGGTTCGGGCCGCGCGGATAGCTCCACACCACCACGGCCAGGCCGGACGCCTTGGCTTCCTCGGCCAGTTCCCGCAGTTCTTCCATTTGGTCGAACGCGTATTCCGAACCCGGATAGATGGTGAACCCGATCGCCGAGCAGCCCAGGCGCAGCGCGTCCGACACTGACGCGGTGACCGCCTGGTCCTTGGAGGTCGCCAGGCTGTTGGAGCTGTTCATCTTCAGGATGGTCGGGATCGAACCGGCGAAGGTCGCAGCCCCGGTTTCCAGCATGCCCAGCGGCGCCGCATAGGCGGAAAGCCCGGCGTCGATCGCCAGCTGATAGTGGTAGAATGGATCATAGGCGGCTGGATTTGGGGCGAAGCTGCGCGCCGGACCGTGCTCGAAGCCCTGGTCGACCGGCAGGATCACCAGCTTGCCCGTTCCGCCCAGCTTGCCCTCCATGAGGATGCGGGCGAGGTTCGCCTTGGTCCCAGGATTGTCGCTCTCGTAGTGATCGAGAATCTTCTTCACCTTCTGGGTGATGCGCATTGGTTTGTCTCCTCCTGGATGGCGGACGGTTGGCAGGTTGTTCGGCGACCTGCGTCCTAGCCGAGTGGCGCGGTTCTGTCGACATTACCGGTTTTATCGCGCAACCAACCCTCCAGCCGGCGGGAAGCGCCGAGCTCGGCCATATCGAGCGCCGGCGGGCGTTCTCGCAGCAGGCACAGCCCCTGCGCGCCAGCGATCGCGGCCACGGCGGCGAAGCCGGGCACGGAAGTCGACAGGATCAGGCAGGTCTGGCCGACACGGATAGCCTCCAGGGCCCGCCCTGGCGCGTCGGCACAGTCCAGAATGTCGGCAGCGACGAGTCCCGGGAATTCCCGTCGCGCCAGATCGGCCAGTTCGCGCCACCAAAGGCAGCCGGCATAGAGCGCCGCACCGGGTCCCGAGAGCAATGTGAGCCTCTGGCCAGCCGATAAAGCGGCCCGGACATCTTCCGCTCCGTGCACGATGACGGCAGGATAGAGTGCATCTGGATTACAAATCATCGTTGAACTTCGGCGCATCAGGGCGGTTTGTTCAAGTCGATTGATAATCTGGCTATACTGCGGCGACATGTTTGAACTGCGGCGATATGATTGGGCCGGCGGCATAGGAGCGCGGAACCGATGGGCGAGACGAACGAGGGTGAGGCGGATGAGGCGGAAGCCGCGGCCGATCGGCTGGAAGCGGCTCTGGCCCGAATCGCTGTGGGTTTGTCAAAACCAAAGCCGGAAACCGATCCGGCGCTGACTACGGGCCCGGATACGACGCTCCTCACGGCTAAGCTCGATGGCCTGATCAGCCGGATACGGGACGAACTCGCGGCTACCGCCGGCAAGACCAGCTGACGCTGCGTCCGGGATTGCCGGCAGACAATTAGGGACCACGCAATGGCGCAAGTCACGCTTCGCATCAACGGCTATGCCTACACGGTCGGTTGCCAGGATGGCGAAGAAGAACACCTGCAGCACATGGCCGGCGAGGTCGAGCGCCGGATCGAGGGCATCAAGGGCGCGATCGGCCAGAGCGGCGAGTCGCGGATGCTGGTGATGGCCGCGCTGATGATGGCGGATGACCTGTTCGAGGCGGAAAAGAAGCTGAAAACCGTCGAGCAGCCCGCGCCGGCGGCCGCCGTGCCGGTGAAACCGGCCAAACCCGACCCCAAGCTCGGCCGCAAGCTCGGAAAATTGGCGAAACAAGCGGAAGACATTGCCGCGCGCCTCGATCTTCCCTAAATAGAGAGGGCGGGGCTGCTGGGTGCGTCAGGCATATACATCCCCAGGGCCAATAAGCTTCTCCTGGGAGCTGGCTCTGTCGGGATCGTGGTCTCGGTAACTGGCCCCCACCTGCACACGCAGGCTCTGGGAGGATGCAACGCCAACGGCTTCGGCGGCTCCGCACATTTCCCCCGATCTTGAAAATCCTCATTTGACTGAAGCCAAGCGTGCCGCCCGGCAGCGCGCGCTTTCCGCGCGTGCGGGCTGCGATCCAATTTGGGGCGAGGCTATGGGCGCCCATCTGCTGCGCCAGATCCCGCCGGCGCCGGGCGCGGTCGTTTCCGGCTTTTGGCCGCTGGCGGGCGAAATCGATATTCTCCCGCTCCTGCGTACGCTGATCGGGCGTGGTCACCAGGTTGTCCTGCCGGTAACGCCAGCTATCGGCAATCCGTTGAATTTCCGGCTTTGGCGGCCGGGCGACAAGATGATCCAGGAACGCTTCGGCACGATGTGCCCGACCGGCGAGCCGGCGGTGCCCGATTACCTGCTGGTGCCGTTGCTGGCCTTCGATCGCCACGGCGGCCGGCTCGGCTACGGTGGCGGCTTCTACGACCGGACTCTGGCAGGACTACCCGGCGTCGTTGCCGTCGGCTGTGCCTTTTCCGCGCAAGAACTGGACGAAGTTCCCGTCGGCCCCTACGACGTGCGGCTCGCTGCTGTCGCCACCGAAAACGGCGTTATCTTCACATCGCCGCCGAGCGTGTCGTGATCTTCATCCAACCACCTGACTGCGGGGCCTGATGCGTATTCTTTTCCTGGGCGATGTCGTCGGCCGCGCCGGCCGCGAGGCGGTGCTGGCCGCCCTGCCCAAGCTGCGCGCCGACCTGCGCGTCGACCTCGCGATCGTCAACGGCGAAAACGCCTCGCACGGCTTCGGCCTCGCACCGGACATGGCCCGTGCGATGTTCGATGCCGGAGCCGACGTCATCACGCTCGGCAACCATGCCTGGGACCGCAAGGAGATCTTCTCCTTCATCGGCGATCACCCCCGCCTGATCCGTCCGCTGAACTTCCCCCCCGCCACCCCCGGCGCCGGGGTAGTGCAGGTGGAGGTCGCCGATGGCCGCCGCGCCCTGGTGCTGCAGGTCATGGGCCGCCTGTTCATGGACCCGCTGGACTGCCCCTGCCGCACCGCCGCGGTCGAACTCGGCAAGCACCGCCTCGGCGGCACCGTGCACGCCATCGTGGTGGACGTGCACGCCGAAGCCACCAGCGAGAAGATGGCCTTCGCCCATTCCTTCGACGGCCAGGTATCCCTTGTCGTCGGCACCCACACCCACTCCCCCACCGCGGACCACCAGATCCTGCCCGGCGGCACCGCCTTCCAGTCCGATGCCGGCATGTGCGGCGACTACGACAGCGTCATCGGCATGGCCAAGCAGGGCGCGGCCTCCCGTTTCTGGACCAAGGTTCCCGGCGAGCGGCTCACCCCGGCCGAGGGGGAGGCGACGGTATGCGGCGTGTTCGTGGAAACCGACGAATCCACGGGACTCGCCCTGCGAATCGAGCCTGTCCGAGTTGGCGGCCGGCTGTCCCAGGCAATGCCCATCGTTGCCTGACCCCTCCATGCCGGCCTCGGTTTCCCCAGGGACGCCGCCGGTGCTAAAACGCCACGCGATCCAATCCAACCGAGAAGACACGGGCAAATGGCCGGCCATAGCCAATTCAAGAACATCATGCACCGCAAGGGCGCGCAGGACAAAAAGCGCTCGGCGATGTTCTCCAAGCTCTCCCGCGAAATCACCGTCGCGGCCAAGATGGGCATGCCCGATCCGGACATGAACCCCCGCCTGCGCGCCGCGATGAACGCTGCCCGCGCACAGTCGATGCCCAAGGACAATATCCAGCGCGCCATCGACAAGGCCACCAAAGGCGACGCCGAGAATTACGAGGAAGTGCGCTACGAGGGCTATGGCCCCGGCGGCGTCGCCATCATCGTCGAGGCGCTGACCGACAACCGCAACCGCACCGCCACCAATGTGCGCACCGCCTTTGCCAAGAACGGCGGCAACCTTGGCGCATCCGGCGCGGTCTCCCACGGCTTCGA
>CAINEA010000862.1 GCA_903847525.1 uncultured Acetobacteraceae bacterium
CCATCTTCGGCACGGGCGCCATGCTGGGGGCCGCACTGGCCTTCGCCCTGGGCGGCGCCATCATCGGCGCGGTTTCGGCGCTGCCGCCCCTTGTCATCCCGGGGTTCGGGGCGCTCGCCGCGTGGCAGACCTCGTTCCTTGCGCTGGGCCTGCCGGGTCTCGTCGCCGCTCCAATCATTGCCCTCTGCATCACGGAACCGCGCATTACCGAGACAGGGCGGCAACGCATTTCCGACCGGCCCGCTGCCCTCGCCCCGTTCCTCCGTGCCCACGCGACGCTGTTCGCGCTGATCCTAGGCGGGGTCGGCCTGCTGATCGCATCGAGTGCTGCCTCCGCCGCCTGGCTGCCGAAATATTTCCTGCAGGCTTTCGGCTGGAAGGCCGGCGCGTCGGGTCTCGCCCTCGGGGCTACGGTGCTGTTCGGCACAACGCCCGGCGCCCTCACCCTGGGATGGCTGGCTCGGGCCTGGACCAGCAAGGGAAGGGCCGACGCGGCGCTGCGGGTCATGGTGCTGGCGCACCTGGCTGCGGCGCCGTTTGTGTTTCTACCCTTCCTGATGCCGGGACCGCTCGGGCTTTTTCTGGTGATGACGCCGGCCTTCGTCCTGGGCGCGGCCTATGTCGGGCTGGGTGCGACGGCGGTGCAGGCAATGACGCCGCAACCGTTCCGCGGCCGGGTGGCGGCAGTCTATTTGATTGCCACCGGCGTTGTCGGCATCTCTGCCGGTCCGTTTTTCGTTGCTGTGCTGACCGAAAAGCTGTTTGCCGATGAAGCGTATCTCGGCCTCTCGATCGGTCTGACCTCGCTTGTCTGCACCGCCGTCGCCGTCCTGCTGCTGGCCATGGCCGGACCCGGCTACCGCCGCGCGATGGCTGCTCAAAATGAGCGCCTAGGGGAGCAGACGCCGGCCGAGGCGGGTTGTCACCGCTGGTTTACATAAGTAGAATTACTCATACGGCCGATTGCCTCCTCGATGGACGACCGCGGCCAGCCTCTGGTTTCGCCTCCTGCACAACCCGGATGTGGAGCGACCGATGTTGAAGCAACTGCTGCTCACGGATGACGCCCACGCGCATCCGCCGCCCGACCTGACCAGCGATGCCCTGTATTTTCGGTATCATCTGGTCGAGTTCGTAACAGAGCACCTGATCGATTGTTCCCGGGCGTTCAACGGCGATTTGCAGGAGGTGCTCGTCCTGGCTGTTGTCGGGCAGGTATTCATGCATGTCAGAAGGCAGGACGGCGTCGACCCCGCCACCATCACCCGATCCATCGCCGCCTCCCGCATCGCCGATATCACCGGCATTCCGCGCCAGACAGTGCGCCGCAAACTGGCATCCCTTGGTGCGCGCGGGTGGGTGGAGCAGGATGAAACGGCAGGCTGGCGCATCGTGATTGGGGACGACGGCATAGGAGCCGCTCATCGTCCCCTCGCCGGCCTCGACGTCCGCGGTATCCAGCGCGGCATTCGGCTCGCGTCCGCCTACAAGGAACGACTGCAACGGTCAGCCGGCCCCGGGAAATAGCCGGGCCAGCCGGACTGCCCGATTGATCCCACGCGTATCGATGTCGGCAAGCGACCGACGGGCGTTTGCGCACCCGTCCCGTATCGTCAATCGCCAGGCCCGACGCTGGTCCTGCTCCAGCCAGCCTTTCGCCCGCATCTCCAGCAGCTTGCGACGCACGGTCTGGCGCGGGATCGCCGTCAGGTCCGAGAGACGGGAGGCGCTGATCGAGGGAGGCGGGGCGGGCGGCGCCCAGGCGCCACTCCTCCGCGCGCCGAGATGCATGCGGCCGAGCGCGGCCAGGATCAGCATTTGCTGAAGGTCGCCATTAAATGCCCGCGACAGATCGATCAGTTGCTCCGTCAGGAATTCATGAAAGTGATCCCGAAAGCGCATCTCAGCAGAAGACGGCGGCACCCGCGCCGCCGCGCAGTCGCAGACCACGTGTTGATCCGGCCCGCGAGGTCCGGCCGCCATTATCGGCTCAGCAACCGCGGCGCCCGGACGAGCGCCAACGACCGGAACGGCTTGATTCCAACTCTGGTCCAAGGAAACTGTCCATGAAGCCCCCAAGCAAAGAAGAACGACACGGCATTTTGTTTACGCCCCGCCGGACGGGAGCGGCAACGGGGGGGCTGCTCGTTTTGGCCCCTCAAACGAGCTTGCGGCCTGACTGTCGGGACTGCTGAGCGCGACCCCGACGACGAAACCGGAGATCGATACGGTTCCGCCATCCCTGCCGAAAACGATATCGCCGATCGAGACATGCAAGGAGGTTCATCGGAGCAGGCGAAGGGCCGCAGACCGGCGCCGCACACGCCCCGCTCAAATTGGCCACCTATCCTCTGGAATGCGCGCCCGGGGTCCTGCGACATTTGATTGCGGCGTTGCGTCCGTGGAGATCAGCCAGGATGAATGTGCCAATAACCCGCCGGGGGATGCTGAAGGGCGCCGCGGCCACGGTCGCCGTGTCCACTCTGTCCGCCCTGGGTTTTGGCGCACTGCAGGATGCCGTCGCCGAAGTGGTCCGGCCATTCAAGATCGCCCGGGCCAAGGAGACGCGCAGCAACTGCCCGTACTGCTCCGTCTCGTGCGGGTTGCTGATGTATTCCGAAGGCGACGGCGCCAAGAATGCCCGCCCGTCGCTCATTCATGTCGAGGGCGATCCAGACCATCCCGTCAATCGCGGCACGCTGTGCCCGAAGGGGGCGGCGCTGCTGGACTTCGTGCATTCCGACAGCCGGACGAAATATCCGCTGTATCGCGCCCCCGGATCGAACGCGTGGGAGCGCAAATCCTGGGACTGGACGCTGGACCGCATCGCCCGGCTGCTGAAGGGCGACCGCGACCGGCATTTCATCGCGAAGAACGCGCAGGGCCAGACCGTCAACCGATGGCTCACCACCGGGTTCCTCGCCGCGTCCGCCAGCACGAACGAAACCGGCTACATCACCAACAAGGTCGTCCGAAGCATGGGCGCCGTGGTGTTCGATAACCAGGCCAGGATTTGCCACGCGCCTTCGGTGGCCAGTCTGGGCCCGTCGTTCGGCCACGGCGCGATGACCAACACGTGGATGGACATCAAGAATGCCAACCTGATCCTGGTCATGGGCGGCAATCCCGCCGAGGCACATCCGTGCGGCTTCAAATGGGTGGTCGAGGCGAAAGCGGACAACCGGGCACGGCTTGTCGTCGTGGATCCGCGCTTCAGCCGGACCGCTTCGGTGGCCGATTTCTACTGTCCGATCCGCCCGGGCACCGATATCGCCTTCCTGAACGGCGTGACGCGCCATTTGTTGGAGACGGGTCGGATCCAGCACGAATATGTCAGCGCCTACTCCAACGCCGGCTACCTGGTGCGCGAGGGCTTCGACTTCCACGAAGGGCTGTTCACCGGCTATGACGCCGCCGGCCGCGAGTACGACACATCCACCTGGGAATACGAGATCGGACCCGACGGCTATGCCGTCGTGGATGCAACCCTGCAGCACCCACGCTGCGTCATGCAGCTACTGCGGACCCATGTCGCGCCCTACACGCCGGAGATGGTGGAACGCATCTGCGGCTCGCCGCGCGACAAGTTCCTGAAGATCTGCGACATGATCGCCGAGACCTCAGCCACCGACAAGGTAATGACGTCGCTCTATGCGCTCGGCTGGACGCAGCACAGCAGCGGTTCGCAGAACATCCGCGGCATGTGCGTGATCCAGGCCCTGCTCGGCAACATGGGCCTGCCCGGGGGCGGCATCAACGCGCTGCGCGGCCATTCCAACATCCAGGGCCTGACCGACCTCGGGCTGCTGAGCGAACTCCTGCCCGGCTATCGCGACCTGCCGATGGATGGCGACACGGACCTGGCGACGTATTTGTCACGCTACCAGTACAAGCCGCTGCGGCCGGGGCAGGCCGGCCCGATGCAGCGCTACCGCAATTACTTCATCAGCCTCCTGAAGGCGACCTGCGGCGGCGCGGCGACGGCGGCGAATGATTTCGCCTACGACTACCTGCCCAAGCGCGACCTGCCGGCCTACGACATCATGATGGCGATGGAGCTTGCCAGCCAGGGCAAGATCACCGGCTACATCGCGCAGGGCTTCAACGCGCTGATGTCGTTCCCGGACCAGACCAAGATGCGCGACGTGCTGGGCAAGCTGAAATTCCTGATCGTCATGAACCCGCTGCAGATCGAGACGGCCCGGTTCTGGGAGAATCACGGCGTCTACAACGATGCCGATCCGGCCTCGATCCAGACCGAGGTGTTCGAGCTGCCGACCACCTGTTTCGCCGAGGACGAGGGCTCGCTGACCGATTCCTGCCGCTGGCTGCAATGGCACTGGCCGGCGCAGAAGCCGCCGGCCGAGACGCGCCGGGACATCGACATCATGGCCGGCATCTTCCTGCGCCTGCGGGACCTGTACCGAAAGGAAGGCGGCGCCTTCCCGGATCCGATCCTGAACCTGAGCTGGGGCTATGACGATGCCGCGTCGCCGCGGCCGGAGGAGATTGCGCGCGAAATCAACGGCCAGGCGCTGCGGGACATCCGCGACGCGGAAACCGGCGCGGTCATCCGGGCCGGCCGGCAACTGGACGGCTTTACGCAGCTGAAGGACGACGGCTCCACCTCATGCGGCTGCTGGCTGTATTCCGGCTGCTTCACGGAGAAGGGGAACATGATGGCCCGCCGTGACGCCACCGACCCGAACGACCGCGGCATCGCGCCGCACTGGGCCTGGGCCTGGCCGGCCAATCGCCGCATCCTGTACAATCGCGCCTCGGCCGATCCGCCGGGCAATCCGTGGAGCGAGGCCAACAAGCTGGTCTGGTGGAACGGCCGCATCTGGACCGGCTATGACGCGCCGGACTATCCGCTGACGGTGCCGCCGGGTACCGGGCCCGGCCCCTTCATCATGAACGAGGAAGGCATCGCGCGTCTGTTCGTGCGCACGCTGATGCGCGACGGGCCGTTCCCGGTTCATTACGAACCGTTCGAGACGCCGCGCACAAACCTGTTATCGCCCGACATCCGGGGCAACCCGGTCGCACGCATCTTCAAGGACGACCTTGCCGCCCTGGGCACGTCGGCCGCCTTTCCCTGCGTGGCGACGAGCTATCGGACGACAGAGCATTTCAATTCCTGGACGATCCATTCGCATATCAATGCCATCCTGCAGCCGGAGCAATATGTCGAGATCGGCGAACAACTGGCGCGCGAGAAGGGCATCGCCAATGGTGGCTGGGTGCGTGTCTGGAGCAAGCGCGGGGAGTTGAAGGCCAAGGCCGTGGTGACCAAGCGGGTCCGTCCGCTGATCTGCGACGGCACGCCGGTGCACGTCGTTGGCCTGCTGATCCACTGGGGCTTCACCGGCCTGACCAGGAAGGGCTGGAGCCCGAATGCGCTGACGCCGGTCGTCGGCGACGCGGACACGCAGACGCCGGCCTACAAGGCCTGGCTGGTGAATATCGAACCGACCACACCGCCCCCTGCCATGGAGACGGCGTGATGCCGGATTATCCGTCGCTCGCCATCCTCCGCCGATCCGCCTCCGATCACATTCCGCCCGATGCGCGGGCCACGCACGAGCCCGCGCTTGCCAAGCTGATCGACATCTCCAAATGCGTCGGCTGCAAGGCCTGCCAGTCGGCGTGCGAGGAGTGGAACAATTTGCGCGGCCCGATCGGGATCAACACCGGCACGTTGCAGAACACGCCGGATCTCGGTCCCGAGACCTGGACGCTGATGACGTTCGACGAATACGAGGATCCGAAGACCGGCGATCCGGAGTGGCTGTTCCGCAAGGACGGCTGCATGCACTGCGCCGATCCCGGCTGCCTGAAGGCGTGCCCATCGCCCGGCGCCATCGTGCAGTACGCCAACGGCATCGTCGATTTCAACGAGGCCAACTGCATCGGCTGCGGCTATTGCATCAAGGGCTGCCCGTTCAATATCCCGCGCTACGGCAAGGAAGACCGCAAGGCCTACAAGTGCACGATGTGCTCCGACCGTGTCGCGGTGGGGCTGGAGCCGGCCTGCGTCAAGACCTGCCCGACCGGGGCGATCAATTTCGGCACCAAGACGGCGATGGTCGCGCATGCCGGCGAACGGGTGGAGGAACTGAAATGGCGCGGCTTCGATCACGCCGCGCTGTATGATCCGCCGGGCGTTGGCGGCACGCATGTGATGTACGTCCTGCCGCACGCCGATCAGCCGGAACGTTATGGCGGCCTGCCGGCGGATCCGCGCATCAGTCCGTTCGTCCGTGTCTGGAAGGGCACCGCGAAGATCGCCGGCCTGGCGGTGATGGGGCTGGCCATCGTGGCCAGCTTCTTCCACTACATCACCGTGGGACCGGACGAGGTGCCGGCTGCGGCGGAGGACGAGGCCGTGGCCCTGAAGCACGAGGTGGAAGACGAAACGCCGCTGCCCGACGGGAGAAGCTGATGGAGTCCGGATCGAACGGCGCAATGTTGACCATCCCCCGCCATAGCGCCTTCCAACGGCTCAATCACTGGCTGACGGCGGCGCTGTTCGTGTTGCTCGCCCTCAGCGGCATGGCGATGTACCATCCTGGCTTCTTCTTCCTGTCCGCGCTGTTCGGGGGCGGAACGAGCGCACGCGACATCCATCCCTGGCTGGGGATCGCGTTGGCGGCATCGTTCTTCGTGCTGGCGGTGCCGATGGTCCTCCGTAACATCTGGAACCGCGACGATCTGCGCTGGACGCTGCTGTTCTGGCGTGTCGCGACCAACCGGCATGTCGGGCTGCCTGAACTGGGCAAGTACAACGCCGGCCAGAAGGGCGTCTACTGGGCGATGGCGTGCCTGATCCCAATACTGCTGATCAGCGGCCTTGCTGCGTGGGAGGAATATTTCGGTGCATGGACGTCGATTCCAACGCAGCGCAAGGCTCTGCTGATCCATTCGGTGGCGGCTGTCTTCGCGATCACCATCATCATCGTCCACATCTATGCCGCCATCTGGATCCAGGGGACGATGCGCGCAATGCTGCGGGGCTATGTCACCGGCGGCTGGGCCTGGCTGCATCATCGCAGATGGCTGCGCGACACTCTGGTTCGCGCAGCCGAGGCACGGCCGGTCAACGCCGGCGGCCAAGACCCCGACCGTGATTGACGCACCAGCCGGCGCGATCCCGCGGAAGGAGAAGAAGGGGCCGCCGCGCGATCACACGACCATCGGCACGGCCGCCCGGCCGGATTTCGTTCGCCTTCCCGATGTCACGACATTATTCGCCGCCCGAGCCCGGCGATTTGCTGAACTTGCTGCCGCGAACCAACCGCTGGCCCCCTTCCTGCTCTTTCTCTCGCACCTGGCGGAGGTCCAGCATCGGACCCAGGCGGCGCTGCCTGCTACGGGTCCGCTGCGGCGTCAGGACATCCTCTCTGCCGACAGCCTGCGGGAGCGTATCGCCTGGCTCGTGCAGCACGCCGCGATGGAGGGTGCGCCAGCGGCCACGGAACAGGCGCGAGAGAGACTGGCAGCCATGCCGGCCGTGGAACGCCTGGCGCTGGCCGGCGCCGTGCTCGACGGCGTCTGCTCGCCGGACCGACTTGCCGAGGGTCTCTACATCGCCGCGGCCCTGCAGGTGCATCTGACCGGCTTTGCCTCCCGGTTGGAGGCCAGCAGAATTGTGCGGGCAGTCGATGGGTTTTGCCCGGCCTGCGGCAGCCGACCCGTTGCCAGCATGATCGTGGGTTGGGCGAACGCCGCAGGTACGCGCTACTGCTGCTGTTCCATGTGTGGAACGCTGTGGAACGTAGTGCGGGCCAAGTGCACATCCTGCGCATCCACCGCGGGTATGTCCTATGCCAGTCTCGAAGGTCAGTCGACCGAAATTGCGGCGGAGATTTGCGCCGATTGCAACCACTATATCAAGCACTTCCGGCAGGATCGCACGGCGGCGATCGACCCCTTTGCCGACGACATCGCCTCGCTGGGCCTGGACCTGCGTATGCAGGCCACGGGTATTCGCCGGGCGACCGCCAATCCGCTGATGGTGATCCGGTAACCGCCTGGCTCTGCCGATACGGAGAGGCGGCACGGGGGCCGTTGTGCGGAACCAACGGTACAGCACGCCGTGGTTACGATCCGGCGTTGTGTGCCGGACGGGGATGCGATGGGATCAATGCCGTGGAAGGTATGGCTCGACCGCCGCCATGACGCCCTGAAATATCAGCCCCATGCCGATTGCTGCCACGAAGATGCCGACGATCCGGGTCACCGCGTCGATGCCGCGCGGGCCGATGCGGCCGACGATGGCCGGTGAAAAAATCAGCACGAGGTAGGTCACGGCGATGGTCGCAACGATCGCGCCGGCGATGGCCGCCAGCGACGGCAGTTCGTCCAGCGGATGGTGCAACTGCGCCGCCATCCCCAGCACCGTGGCGATGCCGCCGGGGCCAAACATCAGCGGCATCGCCAGCGGCACGAAGGCCACATCTTCATCCGTCTGCGCCGCGCCGCCATCGGCGGTCTTTCGGGCCGGAGGGTCGAACAGGGAAAAGCCGATCTTCAGCAAAATGATTCCGCCGACGATGCGCATCATGCTCAGCGGTACGTCGAATACCCGTAACAGCAGCGTGCCGAAGACCAGGAAGAAGAACAGCAGCAGCAGAGCGTAGATACAGGCCCGGCGCGCGACGCTTCGGTGCGTGGCGCTATCCTTGCCCTCCAGCAACTGCAGGTAGACGGGCATCACCTCCAGAGGATTGATGATGGCCAGCAGCGTGGTGAACGTGCTGATGAAGAGGGTGACTACTTGGTTCATGGGGTGCCGCGCTCGGTCGTGAAAGGGTGGATTGTCGCGGACCATCGAATGGAAAAAGCCGGTTCAAATCGCGACGATCGGTGGGGCAAAGACCCCGATGCTCCGGAAGTGGAATGACAACCTGGTGCCGGCTTCACTCGTCGGGTCCGGCTGGCTTTCCATAGGGACGTCATCGAGCCCATCCACCGCGCGAACATCGCCAGGCAGCACTGGTCACGACCCAGGCTGGCAGCGCCGGAGTCCAAGCCGTCCGGAATGGGGGAGAGGATAACAGGATGGAAGTCCATGGTCGGCCCGGTTCGTGATTATGGGGTCATTGTTGCAGGGAGGTGCCCCTTCCGCCAGAAATGTTTGCCGGCGGCTGCTCATTTTGAGCAATCCGAAGCGGTATCATCCATTTGTGAGTGCCGCGTGCCCCTGCTGTGCCACGCTTCGCTGAATTTTACGTTTCAGAGTCTGTGCTGCCATTTCCATCTGGCCCATACGAACAACGCACCCACCGCGGCGACGAGAATCGCCTCGCCGAACAGCAGCAGAGCCGATTGTTCGAGCCAGGCGGCGGCGGGAACCGACAGCGCGATCAGCACCCCGACGACGCAGATCCTCCAGATGCGCGCGTGCAGGCCTGCCAGGAAGGTGCCCAGCGCCAGAACGGTCAACAGCGTCAGGCCGGTCGCGTTGTCGTTCATGACGCCCCGCAGTTCCGGCAGGAAAAGCAGACGCATCGCAACAAAGCATCCCAGCCAATGCAGAGCCTGCGTCCAGACCAGGCGCGAACGGTCAGCACCGGTCAAGGCGTGAGGCCATCCGCTGAACACGCAGAACAGCGCATAGATCGGAACAAGGATCTCCCAGTACTGAACCATCGGGCGTCCGGCCACGCTACTCATTGCCGTGCCGATGAACGCCGTCACCAGCATCGCGATATAGGGCAATTCGGCCAAGAGCCAGGAATGCCGGGCGGATGGCACCCCGCCCGCCGGCGTGGTTTCAACCCTGACCTGGTTATCCCTGTTTTCCGACATCGACCGCTTCTCCTTCGCGCCACCCGCCGATCCGAGGGGGCGAATGTGGCCCAACGAGATCGCTCACGGTGCGTTCCTTGTTTTCATTATCAACATGACGTCACGGCTGCGTTTCGCCGATCGGTGGCGGAAACACCATACTGCCCTCACCGCGCAGGACTGTCAGCCCTTAACCATGCGCGTTGACCGGACGCCGTGGCGCCCGGCCTGCAGCCATCGTCGTGTGATCAAAATGAGCAGCAACGGCGTTGACGGGTATGATTTGCTCCGTCATCACAAAGGCAAACGAAACAACCTAGAATGGGATATCATGCGAACCCATGGCCGCAATATTCGCATTCTTGAAACCATTACGGCATTCGCTATGATGACCGTGCTGGCGTTCACCGCCCAGGCACAAAGCGCAGGCACCGGTTCTCCGACCATGGCCGCAGGCCAGGGGCAGCGGGCCACCGGCATCACCGGCCAGTTCCAGCGGCAGACGGGAACGGTGCCGCAGCCGACTTTGGACGCGACCGATTTCACCGCCGACCTCTTCAGCGAATACAACCGTCTGTATGACGACTACACGGCGTTCAAGAACAGGCTGAACTCGAGCTATAACCTCAACTTTTCGATGCAGTCGTCCTATTTCCTGCAGTCGGCCACACCCTATGGCGGTGCGCCGGTATCGCTGTTCGTCTACGCTCCCTCGATCGCCTGGACGGCGTTCAACGACGACACCTGGGGCAGTAACCAGGTCAACGTCGCCTTCTCGCAGAATCAGTATTGGAGCGGCACGACCAACGCGGCCCAGCAGGCGCGGATCGGCACGATCACCGGTCCGAATGACTGGAACTCCAATGGCTACAACTGGGCCCAGGTCAGTTACACGCAGACGCTACCGGGCAAGCTGAGCTGGCTGTCGGTCACCGGCGGCCAATATGGATTTGGCGCTTTCGACGGCGATCTTTACGCCGGCAACGCCCAGACCAACTTCATTACCTATGCGCTGGCGCAGAACGCCACGCAGACCTACCCGAACGCCGGCGTCGGCGGCTACCTGACCGCATCGGTGCCGAATACCACCCTGTCGTTCAACGCCGGATTCCAGGGCGCAACGGACGTAACCGGACGGACACTGTCCGTCCATGGCTACCAGACCGGCAAATACGCTTGGTTTGGCAATGCGCTGTGGGCCCGGGACGTGCCGGGAATGGGCGCCGGCAGCTACAACGTACTGGTCTACAACCAGCCGTCGGTTCCGATGCAGCCCGGCTATTCCACCGGTGTTTCGTTCGCCATGTCGCAGGCGTTGAACGAAAAATACGGCGTCTTTGCCCGGGCCAACTACGCCAGCGGCAGCATCCTGCAGGTCACCAGTTCCTTCGGCGGCGGCGGCATCGTCAACGACCCGTTCGGCCGCCATCCGAACGATCAGCTTGGCCTGGGGCTGTTCATGAATCGCGGCAACAGCCATGTGATCGGCGGCGGGTCGGTGACGCCGCGGTTGTGGGAGTACGGCCCAGAGCTTTACTATAACTATACGCTGGTGAAGGGCGTGCAGATAACGCCGGACGCAGCGGCTATCCTCAATCCGGTGCTGGCACCGAACCATGGCGCCGCATACATCTTCATGCTGCGCCTGACGACCTTCCTGTAAGAGGACCTACGACATCAGGACCGGTTGCGGCCGGATACGCGATCGCCGGTTTTTGCCGCCGCCGCCAATAACCGGGCCTCATTCTTGCGGACATACAGAAGCGCCACCACAAGCGTCGCCGCGGCAAGGAAGCCGAGCGTGAAACCGGTCGGCCCGCGCAGATGCTCTGCCGCATCGCCGAGAAAATAGGCGCCAAAGCCGTACAGGCTGGCCCAGCACGCACCGCCCAGGCCGTTCCATAGCAGGAACCGGTGCCAGGGCATCCGGTTCGCACCGGCCAGCAATGCCGCGAACGTTCGCAGTATGGCGACGAAGCGCCCACCGAACACGATGGCGGCGCCGTACCGGTGAAACAGGTGCCGCCCCAAAGCCAGACGCTGGCTGTTCAGCCCGATCTTACGTCCCCAACGGGCCAGCAGCCGCACGCCGAGTCACCGGCCGATTCCATAGCCGATCTGGTCGCCACAGATCGCGCCTACGGCGGCCGCTATCACCAGCGTCGTGATGTCAAGTTGATGCGTTGTGGCGGCATAGATGGCCGCCACGACAATCAGGCTCTCGCCCGGAAGTGGCAGGCCCATGCTCTCCAGCAGAAGGCCGAGGCCGATGGCGGCATAGCCAGAGGTACGGATCGCCTCCTCGATGGCAGGCACGGGCATCAGCGACAAAGTTGGTTGCCTATTGCGGCGCGGTCTTTGCCTGCATGGCGAAGATCATCGCGGGCGTGACATTCGCCGGCGCATCGTTGCCCCAGCTCGTTCGCACGTAGTTGATGATGTCCGCCAGTTGCTGCGCCGTCACGCCGTTGAGCTGCGATGACATCGGGAAGCGCCCGAAATGGCCGGACAGCCCGCCGACGGTCGCCCGCACGACATTCGTTGGATCGGGTGCCACAACCAGCGCATTGCCGCGCAACGGTGGTCCCCCGCCTGTCGCTGCACGCATGCCGTTGCCCTGCGGGCCGTGGCACTGGCCGCAATTGTTGACGAACAGCGTTGCGGCAGCCGGCCGGGCGAACGACACGGGTGAAGCGGTCGAAATAGCAGATGCTTCGGCCGCCAAGGACTTCAGATAGACAGCCACCGCCGTCAGATCATCATCGGTCAAATACTTCAGGCTATTGTGCACCACCTCCGCCATCGGGCCCTCGGCGACCATGCGCGCGTTCTGGCCCTTCTTGAGGAAGCTCACCACTTCGTCCTCGCTCCAGGTGCCAAGGCCGGTCTGCTTGTTGGGCGTGAGGTTGGTGGCGAACCAGTCGCCGATCCGCCCGCCGGTAAGGCGCTCGCTCTTTTCGACCGCACCCATGAAGTTGCGCGGGTCATGGCAGGCGCCGCAGTGACCAAGGCCTTCGACAATGTAGGCGCCGCGGTTCTAGGTCTCGCTTCGCTTCGGGTCTGGCACATAGGTTCCGGGGCTAAAGAAAAGCTCGTTCCAGGCCAGCATCGTCGCACGGATGCTGAACGGGAAGTCCAGATGGTTCACATCGACCGGGTAGATCTGCTGCGGGACGGTCGAAAGAAAATCGTAAATGGCGTCCGAATCTGCGCGGGTTATTTTGGTGAAGAACGAATACGGCATCGCCGGATACAAATACTCGCCGTTCTTCTTCAAGCCGTTGTGGAGCGCGTTCCATAAATCGTCCTTGGTCCACGCGCCGATGCCGGTCGCCGGGTCGAATGTGATGTTCGGGGAGATCAGGGAGCCGAACGGCGTATGGATGCGCAGGCCGCCGCCGTAGTCGCCGCCCTGGCTGGAGCTGTGGCAACTGACACAGTCGCCCATGCGAGCCAGATATTTGCCGCGCGCGACCGGGTCCGCATCCGGTTTATCGGGCGCGGCAGCTGTTTGCGCAGCGAGCAATGCCGGCAACATGCCCACGGCCAGAATGCGAAGCGTTACCGAGATCCGTGCTAGCACGCGGGGCATCCAAGAAAGCGTGGCGGCTGAGTTCGGGATCCTCATGATGACTCTCCGTCTGACGACCTGGGGGATGGTCCCAGATTCGGGGCTGGTTGGAAGTCCTTGCATGCTCAAACTGAGCAACGTTCGGCATGCCGGCTGAGCCTAAGCCGCCGCCGCCGCGGCGGCCTCCGCTGTGGGTAATACCAAATCCTTTGGTGTGAGACTCACGAAGGCTTGCCGACGCGGGGACAGATGTGATTCACGCTGTTGAACAGCAGGATGTTCGACATGGCCGCGCCTCTGCGTCTTCGCATGGACTTTACCGCCGGTGATTTGCA
>CAINEA010000863.1 GCA_903847525.1 uncultured Acetobacteraceae bacterium
GCGGCGGACGAAGCTCGGTTGACTGGGCGTATCGCCGGGGCGGGTGACCTTGACGAACTGGCGTTCGTCGTCCGGTTGAGTCAGCACGCCGTCATAGTCGAAATCGATGGTCAGCGCGTCGATGCGTTGCAGGCGGCCGAATTCATCGGGGCTTTCGATTTTGCGCAGGCGCAGGACCGGGGTCAGCGTGCCTTGCAGGATGATCGGATCGGCGGTCTGGGGAATAACCGGTTCGGCGCGGCGCGTGCCGGGACGGACCGGGTCAGGGCGCTTGGCGATGAAGCGCGGCGGTTCCGGCCGCTGGAACGTCGGGCTTCTCGGGCCCGGGTTCTGCATGGAGAACGGTGCCCGAATCGGGCGTTGCGGCACGGCCGAAGCCTGCACCGACGGCGCGGCGGCCTGGCGCAAGCGGACGCGCCCGACTGCGCCGCTGGCGCCGTCCACATACCAGGGGCCGGCTTCGCCCAGGATGATCGCGGATTTGGGCGGCAGGTTCGGCGGCACATTGGCCTGGAAGATGCGCTCCTCGCCGGGGATCAACACTTCCCCGGTGGCGTGCCAGCGGGCCTTACCCAGGCGGGCGAGCAGGCCGAGCACGGAAGTTACCGCGGCGGGCGAGACCGGGACACGGCTGATGTGGCCTCCGCCCAGCAGCTTGGCCAGGATGCGGGTGCTCTCAGGATTGGCGCGGTCCGACAGGATGCGGGCAGGGGTGGTGGGTTCCAGCCGTCCGCTGCGTTCGCCGATCAGGATGGTGTTGACGAAGCAGGCATGCGGCGGCTCGCCGGGGGAGAGTTCGAAGACCAACCGCTGGCGCTCGGCGGCCGCCGGGGTGGCCAGCGTGTCGAGGAAGCTTTTCTGCACCGGCCTGCGCAGAACGGGATAGCGGTCCAGCGCGGCCAATGCGCCGGCGGCCATGTGCGCGCAGGCGGACTGGCCGCAGCTGCATTTGTTGGCGAAGACGACTCGATGACCCAGGGCGGATGGGGTGATGCTGGCGGTATGGCGCAGGCCGAGATGCTCCACGGTGACCGCGATGGACGGGTCCTGCAGCGCCACTTCGACGGTGCCAAGCAACACAAGGGAGCGCCCACGGGTGAGCACCCGCGAATCGAAAATACGGCTCAAATCCTCAGACGAAAACGGCGTCAGCATCGGCGCGGGGAAACCCTCGTGGTTGGTAGAACGGCTTCCGAAAACGCCGGGCGGCCTGGAATTGCGGAAGCCGGGCAGTATAGCAGAGCTAATCGATAAAATCCGGTGTGCATCGCAAAGCTGGGATGCAGGGGTTTGTGGCGTCCACCGGGATGGGCGATCATCGGGTCAACCAGCAAAGGGAGACGACGATGCGTCCACAGGCAGAAGCCATGAAGGCACTCTTGGAAAGACCGGATATGCAGGTGGTGCCCGGGTGCGGCGATGGCATGGGGGCGTGGCTGGTGCAGGAGGCCGGGTTCAAGATCGGCTTCGCGTCCGGATCGAGCATTCACGCGATGCGCCTGGCGATGCCGGACATGGACCTCCTGAGCTTTCCGGAAATGCGCGATGCGGTGGAGAGCATGGTGAACGCGGCGCCGAAGGTGCTTTGGCTGGCGGACGGCGATACCGGCTATGGCAACGCGATCGCGGTGCAGCGGACGGTGCGGGAATATGCCCGCGCCGGCGCCGCGGCGGTGCTGATCGAGGACAAGATCTGGCCGCGGCCATTGGGAAAATCCGGCGCCAAGCTGGTGGTGGAGCGCGACGAGGCGCGGCAGCGCATCCGGGCCGCGGTGCAGGCGGCGCGCGAGGAGGGCGTGCTGCTGCTGGCGCGCACCGATGCGTGCCGGTCGCGCGGGTTCGATGAGGCGCTGGCGCGGCTGAAGGAGTTCGTGGCGGAGGGGGCGGACATCTTCTTCTTGGACTCGCCGGAGAACGAGGCGCAGATGCGCGCTTCCGTGGAGGCGTGCGGCGGCAAGCCGGCGGTTTCCGTCACGTCGCCGGCGGGCAAGCATTTCATGCCCGACGACGCCGGGCTGGCGCAAGCGGGGATCAAGTTCGCGATCTATCCGCAGGAGATCTTGGCCGCGACCGTTCATGCCATCCGTGCGGCGCTGGCCGGGATGAAGGGCGGCCCGCGGGCGCCGATGGCGAGCATTCCGGACCTCGCGGCGGCCGTACGGTCGGATGCCTATCTGGCGCTGGATGGCCGTCTTGCCGTGGGTGAGGTCTCTTAGACCGCCATCGCGGAACGGACCGCCGCCAGCGCCGCTTCGGCCTGGTGGCCGTCCGGGCCGCCGGCCTGGGCTAGGTCGGGACGGCCGCCGCCGCCTTTGCCGCCGACGGCGGCGCTGGCGGCGCGGACCAGTTCGACCGCGTTGAAGCGGCCGGTCAGGTCGGGCGAGACGCCGACGACGATGCTGGCCTTGCCCTCGGCGGTGGAGACCAGGGCGACCACGCCGCTTTCGATCTGCTTGCCGATCGCCTCGGCCAGGCCCTTCAGGTCGCGGGCCGGGACTTCGCCCATGTTGCGGGCGGCGAGCTTGATACCGTCAATATTTTCGATTTCCGCCGCGGTGCCGCCGGTGGCGAGTTTCTTTTGCAGTTCGTTGACCTGGCGTTCCAGGCGGCGGCGGTCTTCCAGCAGGGCGGTGACGCGGTCGGCGACCTCGGCCGGGTTGGCTTTCAGCGCGGCGGCGGTTTCGGCCAAACGGCGTTCGCCCTCGGCGATCAGGGCCAGGGCGGATTCCCCGGTTACCGCCTCGATGCGGCGGACGCCGGCGCTGACCGCGCCTTCGGAGACGATCTTGAACAGGCCGATATCGCCGGTGCGGCGGACATGGGTGCCGCCGCAGAGCTCGATCGACCAGGCGGGGCGGTTGCCCTCGCCCTCACCCATGGCAACGACGCGGACCTCGTCGCCGTATTTCTCGCCGAACAGGGCCATCGCGCCTTCGGCGACGGCGGCGTCGGGGGTCATCAGGCGGGTGGTGACCTCGGAGTTCTCACGGATGCGGGCGTTGACCTCGGACTCGATCCAGGCGAGTTCGTCCGGCGTGACCGGGCGGGGCTGGCTGACGTCGAAGCGCAGGCGGTCCGGCGCGTTCAGGCTGCCCTTCTGCATGACGTGCTCGCCAAGTTTACGGCGCATCGCTTCGTGCAGCAAATGGGTGGCGGAATGGTGGGCACGAATGGCGCCGCGACGGGCGTGGTCCACGGTGGCGACGACCGGTGTGCCAACGCGCGCAGTGCCGGCCTCGACGCGACCGAGATGGACAAACAGGTCGCCGAGTTTCTTCTGGGTATCGGTGACGACAATGTGCAGCCCGTCCGGCCCGGAGATGATGCCGGTGTCGCCGACCTGGCCGCCGCTTTCGGCGTAGAACGGGGTCTGGTTCAGCACCACACCCACCTCTGTGCCGGCCGACGCTTCGCCCACCGCAGCGCCGGAGGAGACGATGGAAAGGATCTCGCCCTCGGCGGTTTCGGTGGAATAGCCGAGGAACTCGCTAGCCCCGACCAGTTCCTTTATCTCGAACCAGACGCGTTCGGTGGCGGCGTCGCCCGAGCCGGACCAGGCGGCGCGGGCGCGCTTGCGCTGCTCGGCCATGGCGTTCTGGAAGCCAGCCGCGTCCACCTCGCGGCCCTGCTCGCGCAGCGCGTCCTGGGTCAGGTCGAGCGGGAACCCGTAGGTGTCGTAGAGCTTGAAGGCCACATTGCCGGGCAGCGCCTGGCCGTCCCCGAGCTTGCCGGTTTCGTCGGCGAGCAGGCCGAGGCCGCGTTCCAGCATCGCCTTGAAGCGGGTTTCCTCCAAATGGAGCGTTTCGGTGATCAGTCTTTCGGCGCGGGTCAGTTCCGGATAGGCCGCACCCATCTGGCGGGTTAGGGCGGGAACCAGGCGGTACATGACCGGATCACGCGCACCCATCATGTGCGCATGGCGCATCGCACGGCGCATGATCCGGCGCAGCACGTAGCCGCGGCCCTCATTGGACGGCAGCACGCCGTCGGCCATCAGGAAGGCGGAGGACCGGAGGTGGTCCGCGACGACACGGTGGCTGGTGCGGTGCGGGCCGTCCGGGTCCTGGCCGGTGGCATCCGCGCTGGCCAGCACCAAGGCGCGCAGCGTGTCGGTGTCGTAGTTGTCGTGCTTGCCCTGCAGGATGGCGGCGAAGCGCTCCAGGCCCATGCCGGTGTCGATCGACGGGCGCGGCAGCGGCGTTCGGGTGCCCGGGGGGCCTTCCTCGAACTGCATGAAGACGAGGTTCCAGATCTCGATGAACCGGTCGCCGTCCTCGTCCGGGCTGCCGGGGGGGCCGCCGGGGATGGAGGGGCCGTGGTCGTAGAAGATCTCCGAGCACGGGCCGCAGGGGCCGGTATCGCCCATGCGCCAGAAATTGTCCGACGTGGGGATGCGGATGATCTTTTCGTCCGACAGGCCGGCGATCTTTTCCACAGGGCGGCCGCGTCGTCGTCCTCGCTGTAGACGGTGACCAGGAGCTTGTCCTTGGACAGCGAGAAGTCCCGGGTCAGCAGGGTCCAGGCGTGATCGATCGCCTGTTCCTTGAAATAATCGCCGAAACTGAAATTGCCCAGCATCTCGAAGAAGGTGTGGTGGCGCGCGGTGTAGCCGACATTGTCCAGATCGTTGTGCTTGCCGCCGGCACGGACGCATTTCTGGGCGGTGGTGGCGCGGGAATAGGGGCGCTTTTCCTGGCCGGTGAAGACATTCTTGAACTGCACCATGCCCGAGTTGGTGAACATCAGCGTCGGGTCGTTGCGCGGCACCAAGGGCGAGCTTTCGACCACCTGATGGCCGGTGCGGGCGAAATAGTCGAGGAAGGTGGCGCGAATATCGTTGCTGCTGGCCATCGGCTGTTTTCTGAACCTCAATCCAAGCGGGAAACGGGCGGAAGCCTAGGACGTAGCGCAGCGCGCAGGGCGGGGCAATCTGGCCTTGCTCTTGCAGCAGATGGTATTTGCTTACGGCAGGCGCCGGAAGCGGCTATGATAGAGCGTGCGGGACCCCTGGGGATGGAGGGCTTCATGCCGACAAGTCTGCACGATCGGGAACAGGCCTTCGAGGCGCAGTTCGCACATGAGGAGGAGGTTCGCTTCCTGGTCACC
The DNA here is from genome assembly GCA_903847525.1 of uncultured Acetobacteraceae bacterium. Lineage (GTDB taxonomy): Bacteria > Pseudomonadota > Alphaproteobacteria > Acetobacterales > Acetobacteraceae > PALSA-911. The sequence continues at coordinate 5,107 of CAINEA010000863.1, forward strand.
GCTCGGCGGGACAAATTGTTCGCCAAATGGGCGGCGGCCAAGATCGCGGTTTTCGAGGTGACGGAGGACGATCTGACGGAGGGCGTGCTGGCGATCGCCGGCGGCGCGGGGCATGACCAGGCGGTGCTGAATTTCGTGGCGGGGGCGTTCCTGGCCTGCGGCCAGCGGCCGGCGGACAGCGAACTGGCGGCGGCGCTGGAGCATTGCGGCCAGCAGGCGCGCGAGGCGTCGATGCCGCCGAGTGGTTCGGGCGGGGCGGTTTAGGGGCTGAACGCGGCCGAGATTGGCTTGCGTTGACGGGTTGAAACCCGTCCTGCCAGGGGATCATTTCAGTTGGGGGGATGGGGACGGCTTCGTGAAGCTTGACTTTTCGCTTGATTTATGTTCTTGTTTTGTTCATAGATTACCCTTTGTCAAACCCTGGCAGCCCTGCTGCTGAAAGCCCCTGTTCGGGCGGCCTGCCGGAGCGTGCTGAGCGGCATTTGCGGATGTTGGCGGAACTTGCCGAGATCGGGATGGAACTGGCGCGAAAGGTCGGGAGACAGGCGTTGGAGGAGGCTGGCTCCACTTCGGAAGCGGATGGCGGAGCCGGGCTGGGCGGCGATTTGGGACTGGTATTCGCTCGGATCGCGCGGGCGGTGCGGCAGACCGTGGCTTTGGAGGCCCGGCTGGAGGCGGATGCACGGGCGCTTGAGCAGCGGGGGACAGAGGTGCAGGCGAGCCGGGAGGCGACGCAGCGGGCGCGCATGAAGCAACAAAAGGTTCGCATGCGCCGGCTGGTCGAGGCGACGATCTCGGTTGAGGCCGATCCGGGGGATGCCGAGAATCTGCGGCTGGACCTGGATGAGCGGCTGGAGGACCCGGATGTGGAGGCCGAGCTCGGCTGGCGGCCGATCGGGGTGATCTATGCCGGGATCCGCCGGGACCTTGGGATCGAGGCGGAGCTTCGGCATTTTACCGACGCGGAACTGGGGTTCGATATCCGGCCGGGGCCGATAGGTGGCTCGCCGGCCGGCCGGAAGTTGGCCGGCGGCGGGAAAGGCGTGGATGGCCGGGACGAGCCCGGCCATGACGGTAGGAGCGGTGCGGACCACGGGGATGGGTCTGATGACGATCCCGGGGACGCTGGGGATTGTGACGCGGAGGATTTTGAGGAAGCGGCGGCTCTGGCGTTGCGGCTGGCCTTGCCGACGGAACCTCCCGACTGAGTTTGGATCAGCGCCGGTAGGGCAGCGGCAGCAGGCCGCGCACCGGCAGCTTCATCAACCCGTCCGGCGTGTGCAGGATCACGTTCGCATCGGGGCTGTAATCGACCATCATCTCCCGGCAGGCGCCGCAAGGGGCGACGACGGCCAGTTCGCGGTCGGCCTCATCCGGCTTGGGGTGGCGGACGGCGAC
>CAINEA010000864.1 GCA_903847525.1 uncultured Acetobacteraceae bacterium
GCCAAATCAAATCGTATACGTAAAAAAGGGCCGCCGCTGGCAGCACTGCCAGCACATTCCCGGGGAGGAGGGCGATGACGACTGCACCAAAATTGAACACCCTCGTTTCCGCCGCCGCCTGCCTCGCCATCATCCTCCTGCCAACGCCCTCCGCCAGCGCGGCCCCCCTCCGACAGAGCCGGAGGCCTACGCCATCGGCATCGACGCATACACCTATCTCTATCCCCTCGTCCTGATGGATGTCACACGGCGTCAGGCCATCAACATCGAACCGGACAAGATGATCGGCCGCGGCCCGATGAATATGTTCATCCGTGCCCGCACGTTCCCCCCAGCCGATTTCCGCGATGTCGTGCGGCCGAACTTCGACACGCTCTACTCCATCGCCTGGCTGGACCTTACACATGAACCGATGGTCGTTTCGGCGCCAGACACCCATGGCCGCTTCTATCTTTTGCCGATGCTCGACATGTGGACCGACGTTTTCGCCAGCCCCGGCCAACGCACCACCGGCACCGGCCCGGTCCGTTTCGCGGTGGTGCCGCCGGGATGGCATGGTAAATTGCCCGCCGGCGTCTCCCGGATCGATGCACCCACCCCCTTTGTCTGGATTATCGGCCGCGCCCAGACCATCGGCCCGAAGGATTACGATGCCGTCCACAAGGTGCAGGATGGCTACGTCGTCACGCCGCTTTCACGTCTGGGCAAGCCGCCGGTGTCCGTGAAGCCGGTCATCGATCCGAAAATCGACATGAAGACCTCCCCGATGCTGCAGGTGAATGCCATGCCGCCGGCCAAATTCTTCGCCGCCACCACCGTACTGCTGAAAACCAACCCGCCGCACATCACCGACCAGCCGATCATTGCCCGTATGTAGCGCATCGGTATCGTGCCCGGCCGGTCCTTCGACCTGAAAAAAAGCCGATCCCGCCGTCAAGGCCGCGCTGAACCGCGCCGCACCCGACGCAATCGCGCGTGTCCGCGAGAAGATTCCCACCCTCGCCGCCGTCACCAATGGCTGGCTGATGAACACCACCACGATGGGCGTATATGGAAACTACTACCTCAAGCGCGCCGGCGTCGCGATCTTCGGCCTCGGCGCCAACCTGCCGGAAGATGCCATCTATCTGAACAACCTCGCCGACGCCGACGGCAAGCCTTGGATCGGTGCGAACAAATACCAAATCCATTTCGCCAAGAATGAAATCCCGCCCGTCGACGCCTTCTGGTCCATCACCCTCTACGACAAGGACGGCTTCCCGACCGAGAATGCCCTGCACCGCAACGCCATCGGCGATCGCGACGCGCTGAAATTCAATGCGGATGGCTCGCTTGATCTCACCTTTCAGAATGCGTCACCGGGTCCGGACAACGAAGGCAACTGGCTGCCGGTCCCGGCCGGCGAGTTCAACCTGCTGATGCGCCTCTACGCCCCCAAGGCCGAAGCGCTGGACGGCAGATGGGCGCCCCCGGTCGTGCGGAAGCTGCCATAAGGGGGGCGGCCAGCTCGCTTGGTTGACTACTCCAGGCCCCAGTCCATTGGCGCGCGCCGGCATAGGCGGTTAGGCTCTCGGCAACCTCCTACGGGGAACATTGTATACGGCCGCACAAGACGGCCCGCCGACCAGGGAAGAACCAGCCCATGAAGATCACCAAGGTCACCGCCATCCCCATGTCCGCGGCCGTCCCGCTGGACAAGCGCCACCGCACCGACCTCGGCACCAAGGTCAAGACCGACGCCACCCTCATCCAGGTGGAGACCGACACCGGCCTCACCGGCATCGGCGCCGCCCTCGGCACCCCGCCCATCGTCGCCGCTATCGTCGAGCACGAACTCGCGCCCGAATGCATCGGCGAGGACCCGATGTTCTCCGAGCTCATCTTCGAGAAGATGTACAACGGCTCGCGCAGCAAGCCGGCGCTCGAACGTGGCGTCACCCAGGCCGACGAAAGTCGCCGCCGCGGCGTCATCATGGAAGCGATGTCCGGCGTCGACATCGCGGTCTGGGACGTCAAGGCCCAGGCGCTCGGCATCCCGCTCTACCAGGCCCTCGGGGCGGTGCGCAGTTCCGTGCGTGGCTACGCCAGTGGCGGCTGGGCGCCGGGCGAGGAGGCCGAGGCCGAGCTCGCCGGCTACGCCGCCAAGGGCTTCACCGCCGCCAAGATGCGCGTCGTCGGCCGCGACGGCTTCTCGATCGAGAACTGCGTCCGCCGTGTCAGGGCCGCCCGCCGCGGCCTCGGTCCCAACGTCGAGCTGATGATCGATGCGCACGGCTCGCTCGAGGTCGCCACCGCCATCAAACTCGCCCGAGAACTGGAACAATACGACATCGCCTGGTTCGAGGAGCCGGTCACCCCGGACGACCACGCCGGCCAGGCCGAGGTGCGCCGCGCCACTACCATCCCCATCGCCTCCGGCGAACGCGAGTTCACCCGCTTCGACTTCCGCGACCTGCTGGAACGCCGCGCGCTCGATATCGCCCAGCCCGACGTCGCCCGCGCCGGCGGCCTGACCGAGATCCGTCGCATCGCCGCCCTCACCTCCGCGCACGGCGTTCGCCTCGCGCCGCACGCCTGGGGCAGCGGCATATTGTTCGCCGCCAGCATCCACGTCGCGATGTCCGCCCCGAACTGCCACATCCTCGAGGTCACGCAAGGCTACATGCCGATGATGTGGGAACTGTTCAACGAACCCTTCGACATCCGCCCCGACGGCATGGTGCACGCCCCCGACCGCCCCGGCCTTGGCTACACCCTGCGCGCCGACGCGCTGGAACGTTTCCGCTACGTGGCTGGGCCGGAGTTCCAGTTCTGATCAGGGCCTATCTGATCAGGGGCCGTCCAGGAAATTCAGCATCGTCGCATTGAACAGCGCCGGGTTCTGCAGGAACGCGAAATGGCTCGTGTTCGGCAGGATCAGCAGCCCCGCTCCGGGGATCGTCGCGGCCATGTACTCCGTGTGCGCCCGCACGATCGCCTCGTCATGATCCCCGTCCGCCACCACCACGGGCACACGGATGGAGCGTAGCCGGGCATCGCTCCAGTTCGGCTCGCTCGCCCACATCCGGCTGATCTGCGCCACGAATGCGCCATAGCCCTTCGGAGTCGTCGACAGCCGCCCATATTCCTCCCCGGCACGGCGGATATAC
>CAINEA010000865.1 GCA_903847525.1 uncultured Acetobacteraceae bacterium
CAGGCCTGCCGGACTACCTGGCAAACGTCCTTTCGCAGACGCAAAAATGGTTGTCCTCCGGGACACAGAGTGTTTCGCCCTTGCGGGACGTGTATCAGGAAGCCGAAGTCCGGCGCAAAGGCGCGCGGGCACGTTTGGCAAACACGCTAGGCGGCCAACGTCGTCGTGCCGAGTGGATCGCCGAGGACCATCCGCTGGCGGAGCCGCTGCATTTTCGGTGGGGAAATGTGCGCAGGCTTTTGACGGATCTGAAGGCACCATGACGCAATCAGCGCATCTGCCCCACCTCTCGCAGCTGGATCACCTCCGGCCGCCTCCGGGTTGGCGTACGGATTGCGCAGTTTTATCGACCTATTCGGCCCAAACCTCGGAGGTCGCTGCCGCGCTGTTGGCACTGGGTGGCCAAGATGACGACTCCGGCTCCGGCACCAAGATTGGACTCGCGCGAGTACTCAGCGAATTGCGGGGTAAGGTTCACTTTATTGTGCAAAGCGGACGTTTGACCTTGCCCGGGAATTCCGGACAAATAGTGTCGTTGCTAGACCGATTCATTGTGCAGGTGGCCTGGGATGAGGGCTCCCGGGATACGCATCATGGGCAATCGTGGCACGCAAAATTTGCCCTTGTGCGTCATGTTCCGGAAATTGCGACCGAACTCGGTGACCGATGGGTGTTCCTGCTGGGGAGCCGCAATCTCACGATGGATTTATCGTGGGACATCGGACTTGTCCTGAAGACAGGAAGCGAGGGCACGCCCGGCCAAAAATCAGCGCCTCAGGTCATCGAGGGCATTGGGCGGATTGCTGCAGATCTGGGAACCCTATTCCCCAAGGAATTCAAGCGCTGGTCATCGTTTGCGAAGCCGCTGACTAAAGCTCAATGGGAAGTACCGGTAGGATTGGTCGTGTCAGAAATTCGCTTGATGCTCCCGGACACACCAGATCGAGCAATTCCGGTTCCAAAGGACGCGCCCGCACGTGTGTTGGCGGTGTCGCCATTTCTTGACTCGGCTGCAGTTGCCGAAGTCGCCGGATGGGGTGGCAGCGGTGTGCCGCGTCAGCTTCTTTCAACACGCCTGGCGCTTGAAAACTTAGTGCCCCATGCCCGGAACAAACTTGCCCAGTTTGATGAACTGCTCGCGCTACCCGCTCCAGACCATGAAATCATCCTCGGAAATCCGGGTACCGAGGTGGAGGAGCAAGTTGCGGCTGATCAAATTGGCCTGCACGCCAAGATGTTATTTATCGAGCACGCCAAAGGTAGCACCTTGTGGATGGGCAGCCCGAATCTGACATCGCGCGCCTGGACCCGTAATGCGGAGTGCTACGCGGAGATCCATGTCCGAGAACCGAAGGCTGACGCGGGAAAGCGGCTGCTGGAGGGAATTCACGCATTTTCGGAAATGGCCGAAGCGCTCAAGCTGGATTCGCTGGCAAAGCAAACAGAAGAAATCACGCCGGAGCAACGGCTCTCAGAAGCGCGAAATCAGGTTGCCGCGCGCTTGGCAGGTGCTGTGCAAAGCGGCGGCCATAACAATTCTCTACTGATCAAATGCAGTCTCCTGCCGCATCCTGACGCGACAGATATTTCGTTGTCATGTGGCCCCTTGATTGGCGAGCCAGTGGCCTGGCCGCGCGACAAGATGCGATTTGAGATTGCGGGGGCCGCCGCACTGATCGCGCGTTCGGATTGCCTACGGATTCGGCTCTACCTTGATAACGCGAGTGTCGAATGGCTACAGGTTGTGCCATGGGACCCGCCCTTGCAGACCGATCGAGACAACGCTGTGCTTAGCGAGTACCTCGGCCCGCGACAGATGTCTTCATGGATCCATGACGTATTGAATGGTTACTCGGATGGTGATGAAGGCGGTTCGTGGGATACGCCACGACACAAGGCGCCGCCTGCCCACAAAGGTGCGGCTGCGATACTTGGATTACCCAGTATCGACCAAGCCTTGCGCATCTGGCTCAAGGACAAGTCCAAATTAGACGAGGTGGATCGTATTCTGCAGATATGGTCGCAGAGACGTAAGTCCTCCCCGTCAGCACCAAGCGACATCGACAAAAGCGTCGAGAATCATTTGCAGAGTTTCTCACGCTCATGGCAGGCGCTTCGCAAAGGCCTTCGCAAGGATATGGCGTGAGCATTGACGCCAAGCCGTTTCAACGCGCGACGATCAACGTTGCGTTGCGTACGTTGACACGTAAGAAAGGCGCGCACCGGTTTCTGGTGGCGGATGAGGTGGGATTGGGAAAGACCATCGTTGCGAGTGGGGTTATCGAAAAGCTAGCTGAAAAAAAAGCAATGCAGAGC
>CAINEA010000866.1 GCA_903847525.1 uncultured Acetobacteraceae bacterium
GATCACCTCGGCGACATGGACTTCAAGGTGGCCGGCACCGAGCTGGGCGTGACCAGCCTGCAGATGGACATCAAGATCACGTCCATCACCTTCGAGATCATGAAGATCGCGCTGGACCAGGCCAAGGACGGCCGGATGCACATCCTGGGCGAGATGGAGAAGGGCCTGAGCGGCGCGCGCAGCGACGTGGCCGCGACTGCCCCGCGCATCACCATCATCCAGGTGCCGACGGAAAAGATCCGCGAAGTGATCGGCACCGGAGGCAAGGTGATCCGCGAGATCGTCGAGCAGACCGGCTGCAAGATCGACATCGAGGACGACGGCACAATCAAGATCGCGTCGTCGGATGCCGAGAAGACGCAGGCGGCGATCGACAAGATCCGCGGCATCGTCGCCGAGCCGGAGATTGGTGTCATCTACAATGGCAAGGTCGTGAAGACCGCCGATTTCGGCGCCTTCGTGAACTTCCTCGGCTCCAAGGACGGCCTGGTTCACGTGAGCGAGCTGCGCCAGGAGCGGGTGCAGAAGACCAACGACGTGGTCAGCGTCGGTGATACCGTGAAGGTCAAGGTCATCGGCTTCGACGACCGCGGCAAGGTGAAGCTGTCGATGCGGGTTGTCGATCAGGCGACCGGCGCCGATATCACGGATCAGGTGGGTTCCAAGCCCGGGCGTGGTGGGGAACGGGGCGATCGCCCCGAGCGTGGCGAGCGGCGTGAATTCGCCGAGGGCGTCGCCCAGCCCGAGGTCTGACGTCCGACTGACACGAAACGGCCGGATGTGGTTACCGGTTCCGGGTGCACGCGGCGAGCGCCGCTTGCATCCGGGAGCCGCCTGACGCATTCGGATGGGAAAGGGACGGTACACGGTGCTGCGACTGGCGCGCGCCGCGGGGCCGGCCTGATGAGGGAATGACGCGATGAAGGCGATCAACGCGATCCGCATGGGCGGAGTGGACGTTCTGCCCCTGGTCGAGGGAGGCAAGGGCGTTGCCATTTCCAACGGCATCACCGCCGGCCATTGGGCCGCGGGGGGAGGCGTGGGAACATTCAGCGCCGTCAATGCCGACAGCTACGACGATCAGGGCCGCCCCATCCCGCAGATCTACCACGAAAAGACCCGCACCGCGCGGCATGAGGAACTGATCCACTACGCGGTCACGGGCGCGCTGGCCCAGGCCGGCCGGGCCCGCGACATCGCCGGCGCGAAAGGGCGCGTGCACGCCAACATCCTGTGGGAGATGGGCGGTGCGGAACGCATCATCACCGAGGTGCTGGAGCGCGGCAAAGGCCTGATCAACGGAATCACCTGCGGCGCCGGCATGCCCTATCGCCTGTCCGACATCGCGGCGAAGTTCAACATCCACTACTACCCGATCATCTCCTCGGCCCGCGCCTTCGCCGCGCTTTGGAAGCGCGCCTATCACAAGACCGCCGAACTGCTCGGTGGGGTGGTCTACGAAGATCCCTGGCTGGCTGGCGGACATAACGGCCTGTCCAACAGCGAGAACCCGATCCATCCGGAAGACCCGTACCCGCGCGTGCTGGCGCTGCGCAAGCAGATGCGCGAGTTCGGTCTGGACGAAACCCCGATCATCATGGCCGGTGGCGTCTGGTGGCTGGAGGAATGGGAGCACTGGATCGACAATCCCGAACTCGGCCCCATCGCGTTCCAATTCGGCACCCGCCCGCTGCTGACCAAGGAAAGCCCGATCGGCGATTACTGGAAGCAGCGCCTCCTGACCTTGCAGGAAGGTGACGTGTTCCTGAACCGCTTCAGCCCCACGGGCTTCTATTCGTCCGCGGTGAACAACAACTTTATCCATGAACTGCGGGAACGCAACGAACACCAGGTGGCCTATACGGCCGAAGCGATCGGCGAACACCAGGCAGAATATGGCGTCGGACCGCGCAAGCGCATCGTCTACCTGACACCCGCCGACCTTACTCGCGTGCGCCAGTGGGAAGCCGATGGCCGCACCGAGGCGCTGCGCACGCCTGATTCCTCGCTCATCTTCGTCACGCCGGAAAAGGCGCGGGAGATCGTGACCGATCAGGTCAATTGCATGGGCTGCCTGTCGACCTGCCGGTTCTCCAACTGGAGCCAGCACGGACCCGATTTCGACAACGGCAAGCGCGCCGATCCGCGCAGCTTCTGCATCCAGAAGACCCTGCAGGATATCGCGCATCGCGGCGATACGGAGGATGCGGTGGAGAACAACTTGATGTTCAGCGGCCACAACGCCTACCGCTTCGCCTCCGACCCGTTCTACTCCAACGGCTTCGTCCCGACCGTGCGCCAGTTGTTCGAACGGATCATGACCGGGCGGTAGCAAGGTTGGGGCTTTGCCCCAAACCCCAGGAGGGCTCCGCCCCTCCACCCCGCAAGGGAACGCGTTCCCTTGACC
>CAINEA010000867.1 GCA_903847525.1 uncultured Acetobacteraceae bacterium
CAGCCTGCGCGTGGCCGACGCCTCCATTATGCCGTCTGTTGTTGCAGGCAATACCAATGCGCCGTCCATCATGATCGGCGAGAAGGCCGCCGCGATGATCCTGGAAGACGCGATAGCTTGATATCGCCGGCAAGCGTCCTGAAAAGCCAGCCAATCGGGCAAAGGAGATATCAATGACCCCGCGTGTGCAAACCGTTCACCCTGGCTTCGTGGCCGAGATCAGCGAACTGGATATATCCCGTCCCTTGACGCCCGACGACATGGATGCGCTATGGGACGCCAGCGATGACCATGCGGTCCTGATCTTTCGCGGGCAAACGGTGACGGATGCCGAGCAAATCTCCTTCGCCGAGAATTTCGGCCGTCCGGAGCGCTACGTCCTGTCCTATCGCAACGACATCAAGCTTCGGCTCGATAAGCCGGAGATGGTCGATGTCTCCAACCTCGACGCCGCCACGGGCGCACCGCTGAGCGGGGCGGCCAGGCACCGGATGGTCAATCTGGGCAACCGGCTTTGGCAGACCGACAGCTCCTTCAAGCTGCCGCGCGGAGGCTTTTCCCTGCTTTACGCGCACGCCGTGCCCCCTGCCGGCCCGCTCGGCGCCGGCGAGACAGAATTCGCCGACACCAGCGCCGCATACGAGGCCCTGAATCCAGAAAAGCAGGCGATGCTGGAGGGGATGCAGGCCGAGCACTACCTGATGCATTCCAGAGCCACACTGGGCTTCACCGATTTCGCGCCGGAGGAACGCGCCGCGCTGCCGCCGGTGCAGCAGCCCCTGGTCATCACCCATCAGCGTACCGGCAGGCGGTCCATCTATGTCGCGTCCCATGCCTCCCACATCCTGGGCATGGGCATCGCAGAAGGCCGGTTATTGCTGATAGAACTTCTGGAAACGGCGACCCGGCCCGGAACTACCTACCGCCATGAGTGGCAGGTTGGCGACCTCGTGATGTGGGACAACCGGAGGACCCTGCATCGCGGCCTGGCGTTCGACGAACGGTTCCCGCGCGATCTGCGCCGGGTCACGACCTCGGACGGCACCGAACCGAAACGGGCGGCCTGATTGGGTAAAGCCTACGCGCCACCAAGATAGGCGCTGTGCAAGATGTCGCTGCCCGCCAGATCCTTGGCGGCACCTTCATGCACGATCCGTCCCGTGGCCATCAGATAGCAGCGGTCGGCATGCGCCAAAGCCTTTTCCACCAACTGCTCCACCAGCAGGATCGCCACGCCGTCACGCGACAGATTCTTGGCCACGTCCAGGATACGGTCGATCACCATCGGCGCCAGGCCGCCGGAAGGTTCATCCAGGATCAACAGCCTCGGTTCGGCGATGATGCCCTGTGCCACGGCCAGGATCTGCTGCTGCCCGCCAGACAGGCGGGAAGCCGGCTGTTGGCGCCGTTCCGCGAGTTCGGGGAACAGCCCATACATCGCATCCAACTTGGAACGGTCGCCGCGCGGCGCACGGGCATAGGTGCCGATCAGCAGATTGTCTTCCACGGTCAGCGGATGAAACACCCGGTGTCCCTCCAGAACCTGCACCAAGCCGGCCCGGACGATGTCGCGCGGCGTGGCCCCGGTGATGTCCTGGCCACCAAATCGGATCGTGCCGCCGCGCTTGCCGATCAGGCCGGAGATCGCATGCAGCGTAGTGCTCTTTCCCGCGCCGTTGCGGCCGAGCAGGGTCACGAACTCCCCTTCCGCTACCGCCAGGCTGGTGCCGTGCACCACCTCCGCCTTGCCGTAGGCAACGTGCAGGTCATTGACTTCCAGAAGCGGGCTCATGCGCCGAGATACACGCGAATGACATCGGGGTCGTTACGGACCTCGGTGGCGCTGCCATGGGCGATCATGCCGCCAAGATTAAGCGCGGTGACACGGTCGCAGACGCGGAAGACGAAATCGGTGTGATGCTCCACCAGCAACACGCCGATCCCGCTGTCACGGATCACGCCGATGATGGCGCCCAGCCTATCGATCTCGGCCCCGGTCAGGCCTCCGGCAGGTTCATCCAGCAGGATGAATTTGGGATGCATCGTCAGCGACCGGGCAATTTCCAGGAAGCGCTGTGCGGTGTGCTCCAAAAGATCCGCGCGCCGCTCCATCACCGCGCCGAGACCCACTCCCTGCAGCATGGTCGCGGCACGATCGCGGATACGGGCTTCCTCGCGCCGTGGCCGCGGCGCGGCGAAAGCCGTTTCCAGAAAGCCGGATCGCACTTCCGGCCAACCACCCAGCATGGCGTTGTCCAGCACGGACAGCGACAGCACCAACTTCGGCGTCTGGAATGTGCGTGCCACACCCGATCGCGCGCGATCCTGCACCGATTGGTTGGTCACATCTGCGCCACCCAACTGAATGGCGCCTTCGTCGATCCGGTAGTAGCCCGAGATCAGGTTCAGCATCGTAGTCTTGCCGCTGCCGTTCGGGCCGATCAGGCCATGCACCTCACCGGGGCGAAGCTGCAACGACACATTGTCCACAGCCGTCAGCCCGCCGAAGCGCTTGGTCACCGCCCGGGCTTCCAGAAGGTCGCTCATCGCTTGCCCCGGATCGCCGCCTGCAGGGCGCCGAGATCAGGTTCGATGCTGGTAGAGGCCTGGTCCTGCCGGCGCAGCTTCAGCGCCAAATTGCTGATTAGCTCCCCGAAACCGCCGGGCAGCAGCAGCACGACCATTAATAGGATAAAGCCATAGAAGAATGTGCCGTATTTCGCCAACGGCCCCACCAACTCGGGAATGGCGGCCAGCACGGCAGCACCGATGAACGGACCGATGATCACCCCTCGTCCGCCGATGATGATGGCGACGAAGAAGTAGATACCGAGATTGACGATGAAGGCATCCGGCGTGATGTAGGTCTGCGAGGTAGCATACAATCCACCAGCGATTCCCGCCGTAAAGCCGGAAAACACGAACACCATCAGCTTGGTGAAATAGATCGGCACCGCGACCGAGGATGCCGCCACCGTGCTGTCGCGCAACGCCACCATCGCCCGGCCCCACATGAAACGGGCCAGATTGGCGGTCATCCAAGTGACGAAAATCGCGATCCCGAGAACCAGCCAGTAAAATCCCCAGGGCGTGTCGAACGGCGCCGGGAAGCTCGGCGCCGGCATCCCGACACTGCCATTGGTCAGCCATTGTTCGGCCAACGCCAATTCGCTGACGATCAACCCAAAGGCCAGTGTGGCCATGGCGAAATAGAACCCGGGCAGCCGCAACGATGGCAGACCGAGCAACAGGCCGATAACGGCGCAGATCGCCCCGCCGGTCAACAGCGCCAGAAAGGGGTTCCATCCCTGCCCCCCCGCCAGCAAACAGAACGCATAGGCGCCAATGGCCAGCAAGCCGACATGGCCGACCGAAAGCTGCCCGGTGAAACCGACCAACAGATTCAGCGTTGCGATCAACACCCAGTAGACGCCGATGATGGTCGCGACGTGCAGGTAATAGAGATTACCGGTGATGAACGGCAGCACGGCCGCGAACAGCACGAACAGCCCCACCAGCAGCGGACGGATATGATCGTGCTTCATACCTGGCGCACCCGCGTCGTTCCGAACAATCCTTGCGGACGCACCACCAGCAGCAGGATCAGCAGGCCGATGGCGATGGTCTTCTGGTATTCGGCGCCAAAATAATGTGTCGTCAGCGCCGTAAGCATGCCCAGGACCGCCCCGCCCACCAGCGCACCGAGCGAGCTGCCGATACCGCCCACCGCCAGCGCGATAAATCCGGACAGGCCCAACGCGGTTCCGAGTGCAAAGTCAGCGAACGTGAGCTGCCCACCCGCGAAACCCGACAGCGCGCCCAGCATTCCCGCCAGCACATAGCTCAGCGACCGCATCCGGTCCGTCGCCACGCCGCGGGCACGCGCCGCAAAGCTATCCTCGGACATAGCGATGAACAGCTTGCCGATCATCGAGCGGCGATAAAACTGCTCCAGCCCGACGGCCATCAACACTGCCAGGATCAACGGAAACCAGAATTTCTGGTCGAAGGCCCCCGCGAACTCCTGCGGAAATACGCGGGGGAACGGCGTAGGATCGGTGCCCCACCAGATTGCCATCGCCTCCTGCACCATGGTGGACAGCGCCAGCGTGCTGAGCACCCAAAGATGCTCGTCCGACACCGCGACGATACGGCGCACCGCAATCACCTCGGCTAGCCAACCGAACGCCGCACCCGAGACAAGACAGGCGAGAAACCCGAGCCAGGTCGGCAGATGAAAATCGAGCACCAGCCAGGCAGTGACGATGCCGCCGACCATGGCGAACTGTCCGGTGCCGAAACTCAGCACCTTCGAGGTCGAGTACATCACGTTGTAGACCAGCGCCGTCATACCATACAGGCCGCCCAGCGCCAGCCCGCTGACGATTACCAGCAGCAAATCGGTATTCCTTCGGCCGGTTGCGTCAGGCGATCTTCACCGGCGGATAGCCGCGGTTGGGCAACTGCGCGTTGGCATTGACCAGTACGATGCCGGCATCCTGGAAGCCGTTGTGATCGGTCGGCGTATAGCTGAAAGGACCATACGGGGCGTTAATGACCGGGATGGATTCCAGCGCCGCCTTCACCTTCATCGGGTCGGGATCGCCCGCCTTGGTCAGCCCGGCGGCATAGATCGTGACCGCCGCATGCCCCTGAAGAAAGGCCGGCAGCCCAGCGGCCAGGAACGGCCCAATGGTATCCTTGTGCTTGTCCATAAAAGCCTGGACATTGGTCGGCAGATTGCCCTGCGCATCGACGATCTGGTGCTGGTAACCAAGTCCGTAGACATTGTCCCAGTACGAGCGCTTGGTCAGTAGCTTGGCGATCTGTTCCTGCAGGATGGTCGGATGCCCGACAATCGGCACATTCCAGTTCTGCTCGCCGCGCGCATTCACCAGACGGGCAACGAAGCCGGTGGCGTTGGACCACTCCGTGATGACGTCCGCCCCGGCTTCCTTCGCCTTAAGCAACTCATCGGTAACATCCGGCTTATTCGGATCGACCGTCGCGGTATAGACCGGCTTCAGATTATAGGCCGCCAGATATTTCGTGACTGCCTCGCGCGACAACACGCCATAGCCAGTGTTGTCGTTGATGATAGCGACCTTAGTCTTTTTCAGGTCCTCGACCATGAACTTCACGCCGACCTTGATCCACTGGCCGTTGGCGTTGAGGTTGCGGAACCCCAGAGGATACTTCACCGGGTCGATCAGTTCCTCAACCGACCCGCCAATCAGATGCAGCTTCTTGGCGCCGGAGACAATGCCGAGCGTGGGAAGTGCCTCACCGCTGTTGATCGGGCCGCACAGCACGTCGATGCTTTCGTTATAGACAAGCTCCTTGGCAAAACTGACCGCCTTGGATGGATCGGCCGCGCTGTCGCGCATGACGATCTCGATCGGCCGGCCGAGCAACCCGCCCTTCTCGTTCAGGTCGGCAACTGCCATGTGAAAACCCCAGTCCTGCGCCTGGGCGTTGGACGCAAACATGCCGGATACGGCGGCGATCCACCCCATGCGGATGGGCTTGCTCTGCGCATAGGCAGGCAAGGCGAGACCCGATGTGAGGCTGGCGGCACCCACACCTTGCATCAGGCGGCGGCGAGACACCCCAACAATTCCGGGTTGTTTCTTGGTCATTGTTTCCTCCAGCGGTGCTTCTTTTCGGCAATCCGTCATGAGCTTAAGCGGATCGTGCAGGGAAGATTACCGGCTGACAATACCCCATCCGATTTTCAACCTATCGGCGTCCGAACGACCCATCGATGCGCGCCGCTGCTCCGTCAGGTCGATCAACCCTTCCACACCATTTCGAGCGCTCTGGCGCGCGATCCGCTCAGCTATGCACCAGCTTGCAGCCACCCTCGCTAATCGGACGAAAAGCTTGGTCTGCTGGCGTCGTTGCCAACAAGGTATACACGTCGCCCGCATAATGGCTTTCCTCGGGCTTCTTGACCCGGAACAGATAGGCCGGATGGATCTTGCGTCCGTCCTCACGGATCAAGCCGGGTCCGAAGCAATCGTCATCCGTCGGCATCCGCTTCATCGCCGCGATGGTATCGCGTCCCGATTGCTTGGCCTGGGCCACACCCATCGCCTGCACCGTCTTGAGATAGTGCAGGGTCGCGGCATAGCTCCCCGCCTGGTCCATGTTCGGGAAAACGCCCGCCGGCAGGGATGGTTTGATCCGTTGCATGAAGGCGCGCGATCGATCATTCAGGTCCCAGTAGAAATTCTCCGTCAGGATCAGTCCCTGAGCCACCGGCAATCCCATCGCCTGAACATCGGTAATGAAACAGGCGATCGCCGCCAGTTGCATTGTCTTATCGAGGCCGAATTCCCGGGCCTGTTTCACCAAATTGATGAAATTCGCGCCGGACGCCGCGAACCCCGCCACCTTCGCCCCGCTGGCCTGGGCCTGCAGCAGATAGGCGGAAAAGTCCGTCGTCTCCGGGAACGGAAACTTTGCCGAGCCGACCACCTTGCCACCCGCAGCCTGGATGAACTCGGTTGTGTCACGCTGAAAGATATGACCGAACGTATAGTCCGCGGTAATAAAGAACCAACTGTCACCACCACTTTTCACGACTGCCGTCGCCGTGGAATGTGGCAAGTTCCAGGTATCGAGCGTCCAATGCACGGTGTTGGCGTTGCAGTTCGCACCGGTAAGCGCGGACGTGCCTGCGCCGGTGTTCAGATGCGCCTTGTCCTTGTCGGCACAGACGGTCGTGCAGGCGAGCGCCACCGCGGAACTGTCCACGCCGACGATGGCATCGACCCCGCCACGATCGAACCATTCGCGCACGGTGCCCACGGCGATATCCGGCTTGTTCTGATGGTCGGCCACAACCAGTTCCACCTTGGTCTCCGGATGCGCCGCAGTGAACTCGGCGATCGCCTGCCGGGCGCAGGCCACACCGGTTGGCCCGGTAACATCGCGGTATGGCCCGGACATATCCGTCAACATACCCAGCCGTATGGTCTTGTCCACGGCCGGTTGGGCGCGAACACGATGGGTGGGCACAAGAGCCGCGGCAGACGAGGCCCCGAGCAGCAGGCGGCGCGTGATTGGCATGATGTTCCCCGACTTTATTGGATTTATTGTCGGCAAGCTTAGCAGCCGAACCTTCCGGCACAAGCCTGGGCCGTGTCACGCTTGCACGCCGTCCGCTGTTACCAATCGGGGCCGCGTCGCAAGCGAACAGCCAGGCCCGTTCCGCGAAACCTACACGACACCGCCAGCCCGAAGCGCTGTGATCTCCGTGGCGGTATAACCAAGCTCCCCCAGCACCGCGTCGGAATCACGTCCCAGCGTAGGTGGCGGCGTGTCGACACGCGCACTGCCATGCGCCAACTTGAAAGCCGCGACCGGCACGGTGAAACCACTGCCGACACCTGGGGCCGTTTCATGGCGGTGCAGCACCGCGCGATGCTCCAGATGCGGGTCGGCCAGCGCCTCTTCCATGCGCCGCACACGGCCGGCTGGGATATGGCGGGTCTGAAAGAAAACCTCCCACTTGGCGGCCGAACGCGTCAGCAGGGTGTCGGCGACGATCTGCCTCTCCCGCGCTTCATCCGCCTTACGTTCGGCATGGCTGGCCTTGGCCAGTTCCTCCTGCCCCAGCGCGGCCCAGAAACGGCGCTGCTGGGCGATGCTCATGGCGCCCAGCATCAGCAAGCCGTCCGCGGTCGGCCAGCACGATCCGGTGGCGAATCCCTGCCAATGGCCGTGCGGTTCCGGGTGATGGCCGGAACGGGTGAAATCGGTCACGTGGCTCGCCATCATCACCAGCGCGACGTCCATCATCGCCATGTCGATATGCTGTCCCCGGCCGGTCCGTTCCCGTTGAAACAGTGCGGTAGCCAGTGCGAAGGCACCGGTTGTACCAGTGGCATAGTCGATCACCGGAGAACCGAACTTGATCGGCTGGCCGCCGATTTCCCCCGTGGTCGCCATGATGCCGGAACTGGCCTGGATCACATGGTCGAACGCGGTATAGTTGCTGCGCGGCCCCTCCTGGCCGAAAGCGGAAAAGCTTGCATAAATCAGGCGTGGATTGACGGCGGCGAGATCCTTGTAGCCAAGCCCAAGATCAGCGAGCGCGCCGGGGCGAAAATTCTCCACCAGCACATCGGCCGTGGCGGCGAGGCGCTTCAATACCGCCTGCCCTTCCGGCCGCTTCAGATCGAGCGTGATGGCGCGCTTGTTGGAGGCCTGGGTCAGGAAAGCGCTGCCCATCTGCCGGTCATTGTCGCCGGCGTCCGAACCGAGGATGCGGACCATGTCCGGGTCGTGGGGGTTTTCCACCTTGATCACGTCCGCCCCATGCACGGCGAGCTGATAGGTCGAAAACGGGCCGGCCAGTACATGAGTGATATCGATCACCTTGATACCGTCGAACGGGCGCGGCGAAGTTTGGTCTGTCATGGAGCGTCTCCAGCCTTTCGGTTTTGCCGAAACCTTGCCCACGGCCCGGGTCCGCGCGCAAGTTGGCGTGTCAGCCGTCTACCCGACCACAGTCCGGACCTAACGTTCAGGAAGGAACCCAACCCATGCCCAAGAAGCCGACAGCCGACCTTTGCGCTGAGCTACGCAAGATCGACACCCCCACCATCACCAACGTGGTCGCCACCTATCCGAAGAACCCGCTTTGCCTCGGCCTCTACAATCCCTGGACCGAGAACTGGTACACCGATACCTCCATCCGCTGCATCTTTCCCGAAATGGGCGCCGTGATCGGCCACGCTGTCACCTGCGTCTTCGGGCTACCAGACCCGAACTACAGCGGCCGGCTCAGCTTCATGGACGTGATCGACGCGCTGGATGCGATGAAGAAGCCGACCATCCTGATCATCCAACAGAAATGGCCATCGGAACTAATGGCCAAGGCCGGTCTGGCCGGAGAGATCATGGTCACCTCGATGAAGGCGGTCGGCTGCGTCGGCATGCTGTCCAATGGCCCGTCGCGCGACGTGGATGCAATCCGCCGGCTGGACTTTCAGATGCTGCTCGGCGGCGTCACCGCCGGGCATGGCGAGATGGCCGTGCAGGCGGTCAACGTACCGGTCTCGGTCGGCGGCATGGACGTCGCGCCCGGCGACCTGGTCCACATGGACGAAAACGGCGCGGTGAAGTTCCCCGCCGACAAGGCCGAGCAGGTGCTGGAGAACGCCAAGAAGATGCTCGACGGCGAAGCCGAGCACCTGGCCCGCCTGCGGGCCGCCACGAACGCCGCCGAGGTGCGCGCCGCTGGCGGCTCCTACGCAGCGAAAAAGGAGAAGTAGTTACCAGCCGTCCACGCAGGGCCTGCGCTTGCCTTCCCGCACCGGCGATGGCGGGACCGAGCGCAGGCCGGCGATGAGCCAGCGCCGCGTCTCGGCGGGGTCGATCACCTCGTCCACCTCGAACAGGCTGCCGGCGTTCAGCGCCTTGCCGCGCTCGTACAGCTCCGCGACCATGGTTTCGTATGCAGCGAGGCGTTCCGCCGGGTCCTCGATCGCCGCCAGCTCCCTTCTCCGGCCGAGCTTCACCTGGCCCTCCAGCCCCATGCCGCCAAACTCTCCGGTCGGCCAGGCGACCGCGAACATCCCGACCCGCATGCCGCCGCCGGTCATCGCGAGCTTGCCCAGTCCGTACGATTTGCGCGTCATCACGAAAAACGTCGGGATCGTCAGATTGGCGCCGATCAGGTAGGCGCGGCAGCAATGGCGCACCAGCGCGGTCTTTTCCGCCTCCGGCCCCACCATATTGCCGGGATTGTCGTTCAGCGACAGCAGCGGCACGTCATGCGCGTCACATAGCTGCATGAACCGCGCCGCCTTGTCCGCCGCGTCGCTGTCGATCGCACCGCCTAAATGCATCGGGTTGTTGGCGATCACGCCGAGCGGCCGCCCCTCCACACGGATGAACGCGGTGATCATGCCGTGGCCAAAGCCTCGGCGGATTTCCAGCATCGAGCCGTCGTCAGCCAGTGTGTCGATCACCGAGCGCATGTCGTAGCCGCGCAGCCGGTTCTCCGGCACGATGTGGCGGAGCTTGCGCTGGTCAGGACACGACCAATTCTCCGTGCGGCCCTGGAAATAGGACATATACCGGCGCGCGGTCTTCACCGCCTCGGCTTCGTCCTTAACCAAGATATCCACCACGCCGTTCGGCACCTGTACCGACATCGGGCCGACTTCCTCCGGGCGATAGACGCCTAGGCCACCGCCCTCGATCATCGCCGGACCGGCCATGCCGATCGTAGTGCCCTCGGTGGCGATGATCACGTCGCAGCAGCCCAGCAGCACCGCATTACCGGCGAAACAGCGCCCGGACGCGATACCGACCAACGGCACCAGCCCCGATAGCCGCGGCAGGCGATGAAAGGTGTCGCTGAACGATACCAGATTGTCGGTATCGCTGCCGCGCCCGCCACCGCCCTCGCAGAAGATGACCACCGGCAGGCGCCACTTCTCCGCCATCTCGAAGATGCGATCCTGCTTGTGGTGGCCCATATGGCCCTGCGTGCCGGCCATTACGGTATAATCATAAGAAACCACCACAGCGCGGCTCTTGTCTTCGGGGAAGCGATCGCCGTTGATCTGCGCCAGTCCCATGATCAACCCATCGGCAGGCGATTCCTCGATCAGTTGCTCCATCGGCACCGTGCGTCGCCGGGCAGACAGCACGAGGGAGCCATATTCGACGAAGCTATCCGGATCGCAGATATCCTCGACATTTTCCCGCGCCGTGCGCTGCCCGGTCGCCCGGCGCCGTGCCACGGCCTTCGGCCGGGCGGCGTCATAGGCGCGCGCACGGCGGTCCAACACCTCCTTCAGATCGGGGCGGATGTAGGCGGGATCGATCGCCTCCTGCTTGTGGATCTCCGCACCGAGGTCCGCGCGTTCCTCGATAAAGGCCAAGGGATGGCCCTCGAAGACCGTATCCCCCACGGCCACCGAGAATACGCGCACGATACCGGCCGAAGCGGCAGTAAGGGCGTGCTGCATCTTCATCGCCTCCAGGATCAGCACCTCCTGGCCCGCGTGTACCGTTGCCCCCTCGGCAACACTCAGGGCGACCACCGTGCCCTGCATAGGCGCGCGGAGCGGGATCGTGCCCTCCGGCCCCGTCACATCCTCTGTCGCAACCTGCTCGGCCTGGGCCGGACCGCCGGATTTTCCGTACAGCACCACACCCAGCGGATCGGCGGTATCCAGCTTCACACCCGGCCGACGCGGGGTGGCCGCCTCGGTTTCGAAATACCGTGCGGGCTCCGCCTCTGCCGCAACCAAGGCGGCAACATGCTCGTCGATAAAGCGCGTGTGCATCTCCCCGCCCAACACGCCGGTATGCTTCAGCAACGCGCGCAAGAACGGGATGTTCGTCGGCACGCCAGCGATGCGAAACTCCATCAGTGCGCGGGCCGACTTGGCGCAAGCCGCGGCAAAACCACCGGTGTCCGCGTGCACGATCACTTTGGCCAGCAGTGAGTCGAACCGCGGATTGGTGCGATAGCCGGCATAGCCGTAGCCATCGACACGCACGCCCCTGCCGGATGGGGTTTCATACGCGCTCAGCACACCACCGGACGACCGTACCGAACCATCCGCCTGCATCGTCTCCAGGTTCACCCGCGCCTGGATCGCCATGCCGCGCGGCGCCGGAATGTCCGCCTGCGTCAGGCCCAACTCGGCCAGCGTTTCGCCGGACGCGATCCGCAGCTGCGCCTGGACAAGATCGATGCCCGTGATTTCCTCAGTAACGGTATGCTCGACCTGAAGCCGCACATTGGCTTCGATAAATGCGATCTCACCGCTTTCGGTGTCCACCAGAAACTCGAACGTACCGGCATTGAGATACCGAGCCGCTGTGGCAAGTGTCGTAGCAGCGGTCAACAGCCGATAGCGGATGCGGCCATCGAGGAATGGCGCTGGGGCGATTTCCAGCACCTTCTGCCGTTCGCGCTGCAGGCTGCATTCGCGCTCCCATAGATGCGATACCGCGCCGGTGCCATCGCCGAGGATCTGCACCTCGATATGCCTCGCACGGGGGAACAGCCGCTCGACATACACATCGCCATTGCCGAAGGCCTGCAATGCCTCGGACCTGCATCGCTCCATCGTGGCGGCAAGCTCGTCGGGATTGGTCACCGGGCGCATACCGCGCCCACCACCACCAGCGATCGCCTTCACCATCACGGGGGTACCGGCGCCCAGGCTGTCCATGAATGCGTGCGCTTCATCGACATTCGTTGGCTCCGAGGTGCCCGCGATGATCGGCACAGCGCATTGCGACGCAAAATGCCGCGCCTGGCCCTTGTCACCGAACAGCGTCAGCGTCTCCGGTCGCGGTCCGACGAAAAGGATGCCCGCCTGCCGGCACAGCGTCGCGAAATGTGCGTTCTCGCTTAGGAAGCCATAGCCGGGATGAATGGCATCGCACCCAGCTTCTCGCGCGGCGGAAACGATCGCTCCGGCATCCAGATAAGCGGCGGCCCCGGTGCCGCCTAGCGCCACCGCCGCATCGGCCATGCGCATATGCAGCGACTGGGCATCGTCGGACGAATAGGCCGCGACCGTCGCGATGCCCATGTCGGCGGCGGTGCGGGCGACGCGGATGGCGATCTCGCCGCGATTGGCGATAAACAGTTTACGGATGGCGTGTCCCACGATTTTTCCTGTCTGTGCAGATTTATGCGCGGAGTTTGGTCGGGACACCCCGGCAAGGCAACGCACCCCCGCTCTGGCCGTCTGCTCCTACCGGCGTCATGATGCCAGGGACGGATCAGGAAGCCCGGACCAAACCGGGCACAAAGCCAGAGGAGCGGAGCAATGCGACAAATGGTCATGGTGGGCTTTCTACAGGCCCAGAACTGCACGACCTTGGCCAGCGCCTGGCGCCATCCGGATGCACGATCGGATTTCACCAGCCCGGCCTATTACCAGCGCATCGGCCAGGTGCTGGAAGAGGGTAAGTTTCAGTTGGCCTTCTTCGACGACCGCCTGGCCATGCCGGACATCTACGGCGGCAACCCAGCGGAAGTGGTCGCCAACGGGGTGCGGGTGGTCAAGATCGACCCCGTCGCCACGATGATGGCCATGGGCTTCGGCACCTCCCGCCTCGGCATCGGCTCCACCGCCTCCACCACCTATTACGAGCCGTTCGATGTCGCCCGCCGGTTCCAGACCGTCGACCACATGCTGGGCGGGCGGGCAGCCTGGAACGTGGTGACCTCGGTCAACGACGGGGAGGCGCACAATATGGGCCGCGAGGTGCATATGGAGCACGACGCCCGCTACGACCGCGCCGATGAATTCATGGAAATCGTGCTGAGTTGCTGGAATTCCTGGGAGGATGACGCGCTGGTCGTGGACAAGCAGTCCGGCCTGTTCGCCCACCCCGAGAAGGTGCATCAGCGCAAATTCGAAGGGAAATATTTGCGATCAAGCGGCACTTTCACCGTGCCCCGCTCGCCGCAGGGCCACCCGGTGGTGATCCAGGCTGGCGCCTCGGCGCGCGGCAAGGTGTTCTCCGCCCGCTGGGCGGAGACCGTGTTCGTCGCCTACCCGGATTTGGAAGAAGGCAAGCGGGAATACCGCGCGTTCAAGGAAGCCATCGCCGCGCACGGACGCGACCCCGGCAAGGTTCCGGTCAATACTATCGCCTATCCGGTGGTGGCGGAAACCCGCGCCGAGGCCGAGGACAAGATGGCCGTGATCGACAGCCTCTACAAGGAAGTGGACGGCCTGTCCCTATTATCCGAAGCGCTGAACTTCGACTTCAAGACCAAAGGCATGGACGAGGCCTTCACAAGCGAGGAGCTGGAAGGCATGTCCGGGATGCAGGCCATGCGCAACCGCGTGATGCAAAAAACCGGCCGCAACCCCACGGTTCGGGACTTTCTGGAAGTCACCCGCCGCGGCCGACCGCGGGAGGCGATCGTCGGCAGCGGCAAGGACGTGGCGGACCGGCTGGAAAAATGGTTCGTCGAAGGCGCCTGCGATGGCTTCGTGATCGCGGGCACGCATATGCCAGGATCATTCGAGGATTTCGTGAGATTCGTGGTGCCGGAACTGCAACGGCGCGGCCTATACTGGAAAGACTACAAGGGAGCGACCTTGCGCGAAAACCTAGGCCTATCCAAACCAGGAGCCTAGCTTCCGTCGTCCCTGTCGGCCCCGAGGATCCTCTGATGCCGCCACCGTCTCTCGTGCTGTTCGATATGGACGATGTGCTGTGCTCCTACAGCATAGAACGCCGCGCGGCCTATCTGGCTCGGCTGGCCGGCAGCACGACGGAAGCGGTCCTGGCGGCGATCTGGGGTTCGGGCTTCGAAACGCTCGCTGATAACGGCACGATCGATGCAGAGGCCTATCTACGCGGCTGCGGCGAACGCATCGGACACAGGCTCACACTCCAAGAATGGATCGATGCACGCCGCGCCGCCACGGCACCACAGACCGAGGTTCTGGAACTCGTGCAGCGGGTCCGCCAGAAAGCCAAGGTGGCAGTACTGACCAACAACCCGACATTGGTCGAAGACCATATCCAGCTTCTGTTTCCGGAGCTGCCCCCACTGTTCGGCAGCTCCATCTACGCCTCCGCCGGCTTCAAGACCGCCAAGCCGGCCGCCGAATGCTACCAGCGTTGCCTGTCGGTGCTGGGCATAGCACCCGCCGACGCATTGTTCATCGACGACCTCCCGGAGAATGTAGCAGGCGCGCAAGCTGCGGGCCTGGCCGCGTACAATTTCACGTCGGCGCACGCACTCGCCGAATTTCTGCGCGGACGCAGCCTGCTGTGAAGCGGACAGCTCCTCTCAAGCTTTGAGGCCACCCTGGGTCTCGATAAAGCGGGCGATCTCCTCCACCCCTACCCCGGCACGGATATTGGCAAAGATGAAAGGCCGCTCCCCGCGCATCTTGTTCGAATCCCGGTCCATCACTTCCAGGCTGGCCCCCACGAACGGGGCCAGGTCGATCTTGTTAATCACCAGCAGGTCGCTGCGGGTGATGCCCGGGCCGCCCTTGCGCGGGATCTTGTCGCCTGCGGACACGTCGATCACGTAGATCGTCAGGTCGGCCAGTTCCGGGCTGAAGGTCGCGGAAAGATTGTCGCCACCGCTTTCGATCAGGATCACGTCCAGGGCCGGAAACCGACGGTTCATCTCCGCCACGCCCGCCAGATTGATGGAGGCGTCCTCGCGGATGGCGGTATGCGGGCAGCCGCCGGTTTCGATGCCGAGGATGCGTTCCGGCGCCAGCGAGCCGGCACGGGTGAGGAACTGCGCGTCTTCCTTGGTGTAGATATCGTTGGTGATGGCGGCGATGTCGTAGAGGGGGGCCAAGCGCTTGCACAGAGCATCCATCAGCGCTGTCTTGCCGGTACCGACCGGACCGCCGATGCCTACCCTCAGGGGACCATTGCCGGATTTACGCATGCCAGACTCGCTCATGAACGAAACAACCTCGTGTACTGGGTTTCATGCCGCATGGCGGCGATGTCGGAACGAAAGGAGCAGCCGCCAAGGTCTTCCAACGTGGCGGCGCGGGTTTCGATGGCGACCTGAAGGATCACCGGCTCCAGGGTCGCCAGCACGCGCAGGCCGGCGGTCTGGCCGAGCGGGACCAGGCGCACGGCCGCAGAGATCAGGTTGGCCATGAAGGTTTCCAGATAGCCGGCGGCCACGGCGTCTTCGGGAATGTCGTGCGCGCCGGCCAGAGCACCGACGGCAACGGGATAGGCAATTTGCTCGCGGTCAATCCGCGCGGCCAGTGCAACCAGCGCCGGGCTGTGCCAGGGGGTGGCAGCCGCGACGAAGGCGCTACCCTGGCCGAGCGTTTCGCCCTGGCGTTCGCGGGTCGGCGAAGTTGCTGCGGCGAGTTCGGCAATGACGCAAAGCGCGTCGGCGTCGCGCCCGGCGCGGTGGGCATGCCGTAGCAGGATCGTGTCGGACCGGCCCGCGCCGTTGGTCAGCACATCCTCCAGCCAGACCCGCAGCGTTTCGCCGTCTTTGATGTCACCGGTTTCCACCGCCCATTCCAGCCCGTGCGAATAGGCGTAGGCGCCGGTGGGGAAGGACGGCGAAAGCCAGGCCAACAACCGCAGGGTCGCGGCCGCGTTAATCATGGGAATGATGGGCGTGCACATGGCCGTCGTCATCGTCATCACCATGGTGGTGATGCCCTCCGGCATAGGCCCCCGCCTCCGGATCGAACGGCGCCTCGATCTCCTCCACATGTCCGCCCAGCAACTCCACCATCTCCCCGATCACATGGTCCACGCGGATGCGGATGCGATCGCGGATCAACTGAACCGGCAGATGGCGGTTACCGAGATGCCAGGCAATACGGACCAGTTCGGCATCGCTGTGGGCGTGGATTTCCAACAGCTTTTCCGGGCGCGCGAGCACGCGCACCACACCACCGTCTTCCAGTTTCAACCCGTCACCGTGCCGTAGCCGCACCGCTTGGGGTAGGTCCAACAACACATTCCGGCCGCCATCCGTGACGAACAGGATACGGCGACGGAAGCGGCGGTCGAAATCGATCGATACCTGATCGACCGCCACCGCCTCGTCCCAGCTTCCGGCCGGAAGAATTTCCCCCGACCTCATGGATGCACCTGACATCAATAGAGAAAATACCGCTGCGCCATCGGTAGCACACTGGCCGGCTCGCAAGTCAACAGCACGCCGTCGGCGCGAACCTCGTAGGTTTCGGAATCGACCTCGATGTGCGGCGTCGCGTCATTGTGGATCATCGATTTCTTGCCGATCCCACCACGCGTATTCTCCACCGCCACCAAACGGCGCTGCAGGCCGAGCTTGCGGCCGATATCGTCTTCCAGCGCGGCACCCGACACGAAGGTGACGCAGGTCGCCGCCATCGCCGCACCAAAGCCGCCAAACATCGGCCGGTAATGCACCGGCTGCGGAGTGGGGATGGATGCATTCGGATCGCCCATCGGCGCCACGCCGATCAGGCCGCCCTTGATGACCAGGTCGGGCTTCACGCCAAAAAACGCCGGCGACCACAGGACCAGATCGGCGAGTTTGCCCGGTTCCACGGAGCCGATCTCGTGCGCCAGACCCTGCGCGATGGCGGGGTTGATGGTATATTTGGCGATGTAGCGCTTCACCCGGTTGTTGTCGTGTTCGGCGGTGTCGCCGGGCAGGGAGCCGCGCTGCTGCTTCATCTTGTGCGCGGTCTGCCAGGTGCGGATCAGCACCTCTCCCACGCGACCCATGGCTTGGCTGTCGGACGAGATCATCGAGAGCGCGCCGAGGTCGTGCAGAATATCCTCGGCGGCGATGGTCTCCTTACGGATACGGCTCTCCGCAAATGCCACGTCCTCGGGGATGGAACTGTCCAGATGATGGCAGACCATCAGCATGTCCAGATGCTCATCGAGCGTGTTGGTGGTATACGGCCGCGTCGGGTTGGTAGAGGACGGCAGCACATTGGCCAGGCCCGCCACCTTGATGATGTCCGGCGCGTGTCCGCCGCCCGCGCCTTCGGTGTGGAAGGCGTGGATGGTGCGGCCCTTGAAGGCCGCGACGGTGTCTTCCAGAAAGCCGGACTCGTTCAACGTGTCGGTATGGATCATCACCTGCACGTCGTATTTGTCCGCCACCGACAGGCAGCAATCGATCGCCGCCGGGGTGGTGCCCCAATCCTCGTGCAGCTTCAGGCAGGACGCCCCGGCGCGGATCATTTCCTCCAGCGCCGCCGGCTGGGACGCATTGCCCTTGCCGGCGAAGGCGATGTTGACGCCGACGCCTTCGACCGCCTGCAGCATCCGCGCCATGTACCAGGGACCCGGCGTGCAGGTGGTTGCGGATGTTCCAGTCGCGGGGCCCGTGCCGCCGCCGATCAGCGTGGTGACGCCAGAGGCCAGCGCATCATCGACCTGCTGGGGACAGATGAAATGGATGTGGCTGTCGATGCCCCCTGCGGTCAGGATCTTACCTTCGCCAGCGATGATCTCGGTGCCCGGGCCAATGATGATATCGACATTGGGCTGCACATCTGGGTTGCCGGCCTTGCCGATCTTGTGGATGCGGCCGTTCAGAAGCGCCACGTCGGCCTTGACGATACCCCAATGGTCGATGATCAGCGCATTGGTGATCACGGTGTCCACCGCACCCTGCGCGTGCGAGGCCTGGGACTGGCCCATGCCATCGCGGATCACCTTGCCGCCGCCGAAGGTCACTTCCTCGCCATAGGTCGTCAGGTCACGTTCTACCTGCACGACAAGGCCGGTATCGGCGAGGCGCACGCGGTCGCCCGTCGTAGGGCCGAACATATCGGCATAGGCACGCCGTGTAATGCGGGCCATCAGCCGAGGCCTCCCCCAAGTTCACCCATTATGTCGCCTCGAAAACCGAAGATCTTGCGAGCGCCGCGATAGGGGATCAGCACCACGTTGCGGGTCTGGCCCGGCTCGAAGCGCACGGCGGTGCCGGCGGCGATATCGAGGCGCTTGCCGCGGGCCAGGGCGCGATCGAATGACAAGGCCGGATTGGTTTCAAAGAAATGGTAATGGCTGCCGACCTGGATCGGCCGGTCGCCGGTATTCGCGACCGTCAGTTCGGTGCGGTCCAGACCGGCATTCAATTCGATGTCGGCATCGGAGGTCATGATTTCGCCGGGTATCATGGTTCCGTCCTTCATCGAATGGGTTCGTGAACGGTCACCAGCTTGGTGCCGTCGGGAAAGGTCGCTTCCACCTGCACGTCGTGGATCATCTCGGCGATACCGTCCATCACCTGGGCGCGGGTGATCACATTGGCGCCGGTTTCCATCAGGTCCGCGACGCTGCGTCCATCGCGCGCGCCCTCGATGACGAAATCGCAAATCAGCGCCACCGCCTCCGGATGGTTCAGCTTCACGCCGCGTTCAAGGCGGCGGCGAGCCACCATCGCGGCCATGCTGATCAGCAGCTTGTCTTTCTCTCTCGGCGTCAAATTCATTCGCGTTCCCCTTCAGCATAACCAGACGCGCGGCAGCGGGCGTTCCCCGCGCAGCGCCTGTAGACCCGTCACCACCGCCCGGCGCAAGGAAGCGCCGTCAGCGGCCAGAAACCGTGCGACAAGCATGCCGTCCCAGGCGCTCGCCCCCCATTCGCCCGGCGCATCCGCCAGGGCCTCCCGCAAGCCGTCCAGCGCCGCTTCTGCGTCGGGCGCGACATGCAGCAAAGTCGCCATGGCACAGGCGCCGCCACCGATCGCCGGGCGGGCAAGTCTGGCCGCCACCTCGCCCTCCATCCGCACGGCGTCGTGCAGCAGCAGGCGACCGTCACGACGGATGCGGATAGTGTCGCGGAAATTGGCGTGGCCGACCTGTTCGCCCATCGCAGCTCGGCCAAACACGATTGCCTCCACACCGAGAAACCAGGCATCCGACGCGAGCTCAATCTCCAGCCGGCGATCGAGTGCGCAGCGATCGAACAGGATGGTTTCCTGCGGCAGCCATTCCATCGACGCGCCCGGCGCCACCCGAATTTCCGTGCGCACCGTGGCGGGCGCCGCACCTTGCAATGCGCGGTAGCAGCGTTCCGCCGCCTGTCCCGCGATGGTCGCCCGCGCCCCCTCCCCGATGGCAATGGCGCTGGTCAGCCGGTCTCCAGCCGCGATGCCGCCGGCGGTGTTCAGACTGACGGCGTTGGTCCAGGCGCCGCGTTCCGGGCGCGGAAACCGCGCCTTCAGGCAACCCATCTGCCGCAGTCCATCGAGCACCGTCTCTGTCCCGCGCAGCCGCATGGACAGGCGCAGTTCACCGACGGCACGTTGATGGGTATCGGCTTCAGACAGAGAGGCGGCGTCGTACATCCTGCTCGTCGAGCTCCTCGCGTTTGCCGGACAGCACGACATCGCCACGATCCATCACAACGATGGTTTGTGCCAGTTCACGGGCGAAATCGAAATACTGCTCGACCAGCAGGATGGCCATGTCTCCGCGTTGACGCAACAAGGCGATCACGCGGCCGATATCCTTGATGATGCTGGGCTGGATGCCCTCGGTCGGCTCGTCCAGCACGAGCAAGCGCGGTTTCATGATCAGCGCGCGCGCGATCGCCAATTGCTGTTGCTGTCCGCCGGACAGATCGCCGCCGCGCCGGCCCAGCATGGTCTTCAAGACCGGGAAAAGCTCATACGTTTCGTCGGGAATTCGCCTTTCGCGTCGGGGAAGCACAGCAAAGCCGGTCTCCAAATTCTCCTGCACCGTCAGTAGCGGAAAAATATCGCGTCCCTGCGGCACCCAGGAAATCCCACGCTTGGCCCGCTCATAGATCGGCAGACGGGAAATATCCTCGCCCTCCCACCGGATCGTCCCGGCGGATATGGGATGCGCACCCGTGACCGCACGCAGCAGGCTGGTCTTACCTACGCCGTTGCGACCCATGATGCAGGTAACGGCACCGACTTCCGCGGTCAGCGAAACCTTCCGCAGTGCGATGGCGGCGCCATAATACAGATCGACGTTTTCTACGCTCAGCATTTTAACGGCCCCCACTCATCGGCCGAGATACACTTCGACGACCCTGGGGTCCTCGCTGACAAAATCGATCGAGCCTTCCGACAGCACCGATCCCTCGTGCAGCACGGTCACCTTCACGCCCAGCGCACGGACGAAATCCATATCGTGCTCCACCACCACAACGCTGCGTGTCTTGTTGATCTCACGCAGCAGATCGGCCGTCTGCGCCGTCTCGGAATCGGTCATGCCGGCAACGGGTTCATCGACCAGTAGCAATTGTGGCTCCTGCGCCAGCAGCATGCCGATCTCCAGCCATTGCTTCTGGCCATGCGACAGGCCGGCGGATTGGCGCGCGCGAACATCGGTCAGGCGGATGGTTTCCAGAATGCTCTCGACCTTCTCGCGCTCGTCCGTGGTCTCGCGCGCCCACAGCGTGAAGCGCGGGCGCCGATCGCCGGCGAGCGACAACAGCAGATTGTCCCAGACCGTCAGCGGTTCGAACACGGTCGGCTTTTGGAACTTCCGGCCGATGCCCAGGTCGGCGATCGCGGGCTCGTCCAGCCGGGTCAGGTCGGTGTCCTTGCCGAACATCACCGTGCCGGTGTCCGGTCGGGTCTTGCCGGTGATGACGTCCATCATCGTGGTTTTGCCGGCGCCGTTCGGGCCGATCACGGCGCGCATTTCGCCGGCTTCCAGATACAACGACAGGGCGTTCAGCGCACGAAAGCCATCGAACGTCACGGTTACGCCATCCAGATACAGCAGGGTATCGCCGGGAGGCGTTTGCAAATCGCTCATCCCGTCACCTCGCTGATTTTCTCTGGCGGCACCTCATCCACCGGCCGGATGTGGCGGAAGCGGTCCAGTGCCCCGATCACGCCCTTGGGCAGGAACAGGGTCACGAAGATGAACAGCGCACCCAGCGCATACAACCACAGTTCCGGCAGGGCGCCGGTGAAATAGGTCTTGCCGAGATTGACCAGGATGGCCCCCAGGATCGCGCCTGTCAGCGTGCCGCGGCCGCCGACCGCGACCCAGATCACCGCCTCGATCGAGTTGGCCGGCGAGAACTCGCCGGGGTTGATGATGCCGACCTGCGGCACGTACAGAGCCCCGCCGATGCCGGCCATCACGGCGGAGGCGACGAACACCACCAGCTTGTAGGATTCCGGGCGGTATCCCAGGAACCGCGTACGGCTTTCCGTATCGCGCACAGCCACCAGCACCTTGCCGAAGCGCGAGCCCACGACGAACCGGGCGGCCAAAAACATCAGGCACAGCATAACCGCCGTCGCCAGCAACAGGCCGACGCGCGTCGTGTCCGCCTGCAGCGGCATGCCCAGAAGATCCTTGAAGTCGGTCATGCCATTATTGCCGCCAAACCCCATATCGTTGCGGAAAAAGGCCAGCAGCAACGCGTAGGTCAGTGCCTGGGTGATGATGGACAGATACACGCCGGTGACGCGCGAGCGGAACGCCAGCCAGCCGAACACCAGGGCGATCAGCGCGGGCACCAGAACCGCCATCAGCATGGCGAACGGGAACTGGTCGAAGCCATGCCAATACCAGGGCAGTTCCTTGTAGTTCAGGAACACCATGAAATCCGGCAGCACCGCGTTGCCATACACCCCGCGCGGGCCGATCTGGCGCATCAGATACATGCCCATGGCGTAGCCGCCCAAGGCGAAGAAGGCGGCATGGCCCAGGCTCAGGATGCCGGCGAACCCCCATACCAGGTCCAGCGCCAGTGCCAGCATGGCGAAGCTCAGATACTTGCCGGCCAGCGACACCGCGTAGGTTGGCACGTGCAGCGCGGAGCTTTCCGCCGTGCCCAGATTGAGCACGGCCATTAGTATCGCGCCGCCCAGCACCAGAACGAGCGTCAGGATCGTGGAGCGAAGCGGGATCATGCCTCCACCGCCCGTCCCTTAAGCGGGAACATACCGCGCGGCTTGCGCTGGATAAACAGGATCAGCGCGACCAGAACCACAATCTTCGCCAACACGGCACCGGCAACCGGCTCGAGGAACTTGTTGAGAATGCCCAGTGTCAGCGCGCCCACCGCCGTGCCCCAAAGATTGCCGACCCCGCCAAACACCACGACCATGAAACTGTCGATGATGTAGCCCTGGCCAAGATTGGGGGAGACGTTGTCGATCTGGCTCAGCGCCACGCCCGCCATGCCCGCCACGCCCGAACCGAGGCCGAAGGTCAGCGCGTCGATCCAGGGCGTGCGAATGCCCATCGCCGCGGCCATGCGCCGGTTCTGCGTCACCGCACGCATCCGCAGGCCGAGCGAGGTATAGCGCAGCACCGCCATCAGCGTCGCCAGAACCAGCACTGCAAACACGATGATGGTCAGGCGATTATAGGTCAGCGACAGGCCACCGAGTTGCATCGCCCCACTCATCCAGGCGGGCGTGCCGACCTCCTGGTTGGTCGGTCCGAAGATCGAGCGTATCGCCTGCTGCAGCAGAAGCGACAGACCCCAAGTGGCCAACAGCGTTTCCAGCGGCCTTCCATACAGCCAGCGGATCAGGCTGCGTTCGATCGCGACACCGATCGCGCCGGCGACCAGGAAGGCCAGCGGCACGGCGAAGAACAGGCTGGCGCCGAACAGTCCGGGCGCATGGTTGCGGATGATCGTCTGGACAACGAAGGTGACATAGGCGCCGATCATCACCATCTCGCCGTGCGCCATGTTGATCACGCCCATCACGCCGAAGGTGATGGCAAGCCCGGTCGCGGCC
The DNA here is from genome assembly GCA_903847525.1 of uncultured Acetobacteraceae bacterium. Lineage (GTDB taxonomy): Bacteria > Pseudomonadota > Alphaproteobacteria > Acetobacterales > Acetobacteraceae > PALSA-911. The sequence continues at coordinate 23,216 of CAINEA010000867.1, forward strand.
AGCAGCAAAACCGAACCCAGGCTGAGGCCGTAATACACACTCTGCAGCAGGCTCCAGAGTTGCAGAGAAAAATCGATCGACTTCACGGCCGCGGCCGCCGCTTCGACCACGGAAGGGGGCTGGTTGGTCAGGGTTGAGAGCAAGGCGCGCGCGTCGATATCGCCACGGTCGCGAAGCGTCGCAACCGCCGCCAGACGATCGGCCTCGGAAGCGTCTCCAGCGGCGAACAAGGCGGCGGCACGCGCCTGCTCCATCGTCCGCTTCACGCCGGAATCTTTCTCCGCGGCGATCGCGCGTGTCAGTGCCGGAATGCCGGCGGGATCGCGGGACTTGAAGACCGCCTCTGCGGCGGAGGCACGTGTAGCCGCGCTGGCGTCGAACAGGCGCAGCGCGCCAAGCGCCGCGTCGACCGAACGTCGGATGGAATTGTTGACACGAACCGGGCGCACACTTCCGGGATCAGCGGCGGGCTCGCCGGTCAGCGCGGCTTGATAGCCGCCTTCAGGCAATTTGATGAACAACTGCTTGTCGGCACCCAGCACCAGACGACCATCCTGCAAGGCGCCCAGGATGGCAGCGGCCCGTGGACTGCCAGAGACGCCAAGCGCCTCTACCCCCCGCCGGATATCGTCGAAATTCTGTCCGGCCAGTGCCACGACGGCCTCGTTGGCCGCATCGTCGGCCCGGGCGCTGCTTGGGGCGCAAATTGGCGCGAGCATCAGCAGACAGAGCAAGAGGATACGCAACATAACGCTTACCTTCCGCGGCTTGGATGCCGGGCAAGGGGGGATGCCCCCAGGCCCGGCTCCTCGCATTCAGCTTGTTATTTCGCGGAACCGCCGCACTTGCCGGTCTTGACGTTGAAGTTGCCGCAAGACATCGGCGAGCGCCAGTCGGCGATCAGGTCACGCGAACCCTCGAGGTACGGCGACCATTCGTTTGCGACGATCAGGCCCGGGGTCTGGGACACGATGTTGAACTGCCCGTTGCCCTGGATTTCCCCGATCAGCACCGGCTTGGTGATGTGATGGTTCGGCATCATCGCCGAGAAGCCACCCGACAGGTTCGGAACAGCCACGCCGATCATGGCGTCGATCACCTTGGTTGGGTCGGTCGTTCCGGCCTTCTCTACAGCCTTCACCCACATGGCAAAGCCGATCACATGCGCTTCCATCGGGTCGTTGGTGACGCGCTTGGGGTTCTTGGTGAACGCCTGCCACTTGGCGATGAACGCCTTGTTGTCGGCGTTGTCCACGCTCATGAAGTAGTTCCATGCAGCGAGATGGCCGAGCAGCGGCTTTGTGTCGATGCCGGCCAGTTCTTCCTCGCCGACCGAGAACGCCACGACCGGAATATCGGTCGCCTTGATGCCCTGGTTGCCGAGTTCCTTGTAGAACGGCACGTTGGCGTCGCCGTTGATCGTGGAAACGACGGCGGTCTTCTTGCCGGCGGAGCCGAACTTCTTGATCGAGGCCACGATGTTCTGCCAATCCGAATGGCCGAACGGCGTGTAGTTGATCATGATGTCCTCGTCTTTGACGCCCTTCGACTTCAGGTAGGCTTCAAGGATCTTGTTGGTCGTGCGCGGATACACATAGTCGGTGCCGGCGAGCACCCAGCGCTGCACCTTCTCGTTTTCGGCCAGGTAATCAACTGCCGGGATCGCCTGCTGGTTCGGCGCCGCACCGGTGTAGAAGACGTTCTTGCTGCTCTCCTCGCCCTCATACTGGACGGGGTAGAACAGGATGTTGTTCAGTTCCTCGAACACCGGTAGCACGGATTTGCGCGAAACCGATGTCCAGCAACCGAATACCGCGGCGACCTTCTGCACGCTGATCAGTTCGCGTGCCTTTTCGGCGAACAGCGGCCAGTTGGAAGCGGGATCGACCACCACGGCTTCCAGCTTCTTGCCGAGCAGGCCGCCTTTCTTGTTCTGCTCCTCGATCAGCATCAGCATGACGTCCTTCAGCGTGGTCTCGCTGATGGCCATGGTGCCTGAGAGTGAATGCAGGATGCCGACCTTGATCGTTCCCGTTCCCTGGGCCTGCGCCGGTGTGGAGCCGATGGCAGCGGCGGCCATGGCGGCCAAACCGAGTGCCCCCATCGCCCGCCGCGTGAGCCAATTCTTAGCGATTGTCATTAGACTTCCCCGTGTTGTTCGTAGTGACATGAAGCCAAGGTGCCTGACGCCCACACACTGCGCGCGAACGACCCCACCTGAGCGCAACAACGCAAGGTCCGTGCCATCAAAGGTAATGGTCGTTATTTCAAAGTGTTATGCGGAAAGTGCCGGCCCGTTTCAGAGGCCGCGCCGGCCGATGCCAGCCGTCGCATAAACTTTGTGCAATTTTTGCGCCCTCCTGAGGCAGGCGGCATCACATGTCACCCGTCCGCGAGAACAATCCAAATTTCGCGAGCCGTCGTCGCGCAGAAACGTGCCTGGATGGCGGTGCGGGACGGTTTGTCTATAGTCCTTCCTCCTGATCCCAGCCGGAGCGCCCCATGACGCACACGCGTTTCAATCCCGAATTGTTTGCCGACGATGTCATCGACGCCGAAACTAGGGCATTGAACGCCGCGATCGTGGCAGCCATGGATGGCATGCCGGAATGGTGGGACGTGGGCGCCGAAACGGTGCGTGAAGCACGTCGGCAGGGCCGCGGACCGTTCCCGCCCACTCCGCAATCACCGCGCGCGGTGATGCGGATGATCGAAGGTCCGGACGGCAACCGGATCCCGGTGCGCATCGTTGCCCCAGCGCACCCGCGCGGCATTTATATCCTTCTGCATGGTGGCGGTTGGGTGCTGGGCGCGTGCGACCAGCAGGACCCGATGCTGGAGCGCATTGCCGACAATGCCGGCCTTGTCTGTATCAGCGTCGAATACCGGCTGGCGCCGGAACACCCCTACCCCGCCGGGGCGGACGATTGTGAGGCCGTGGCACTGTGGCTGGCGAAATCGGCCAAGGCAGAATTTGGTACCGACGTGCTGACCATCGGCGGCGAGAGCGCCGGGGGCCATCTGGCAGCGGTGACGCTGCTGCGCATGCGCGACAAGCATGACTTTCGCAACTTTCGCGGCGCCAACCTGGTGTTCGGGGCCTTCGACCTGACCATGACACCGAGCCAGCGCCAGTTCGGCAACATCCGCCTGGTCCTGCGCACGATCGATATCGAGAAATTCTGCGACGCCTTCCTGCCAGCCCAATATGACCGCCGCGCCCCCGATATCTCCCCGCTCTATGCCGATCTCAGCGGCCTATGCCCTGCCCTGTTCTCGGTCGGCACGTCGGACGCGCTACTCGACGATACTCTATTCATGCATGGCCGGTGGATCGCCGCCGGCAACCCGGCGGAACTGGAGATCTATCCGGGCGGAGCGCATGGCTTCACGATGTTCCCTGGTGCGCTGGCGGATCGGGCACGGGCGCGGATGGACGAGTTCCTGCGCGCATCGGTGGCGGACTGATCCGCGCTGGCGAAAGCCCGCATCGAAAACGGATCGTTAATCCTCCAAGCGCAAGCTCTGCCGGAGTGCAAAAAACTTGCGCGAAATGGATGCTCCGGCGTGCAGAAAAATGTCTTCCACTTTCTCGGCCGAAGGATCGAACTCTGGACCCATCCGGAGCCTGACCCCCTGGCAACGCTGATCCGCAGCACCGGGCGGTTCTACGAGCCGGACGTGCTGGCGAAGGCTCAGGAAATCTATTTGCCTGGCACGACCATCGTGGATGTCGGTGCGAATATCGGCAATCACACAGTCTTCTTTGCCACGATCCTGGGTGCGCAGGTCATCGCGATGGAACCCTACCGCCCCAATCACGACCTGCTGGAAGTGAACGTCGCCGCGAATGGGATCGGGGACCGGGTTCGCACCCATTGCCTGGCCCTCGGGGAACGAGACGGCAGCGGATCCGTGCGGATCGGCGATCCCGGCAATCTTGGGACGGTCGGGATTCAAGCAAATGGCGGCATTCAGCCAGGTGGCGGCGATATCCCCATTCGCAGCCTGGACGGCATGGCACTCGATGCACCGATCGGGTTGATCAAGATCGATGTGGAAGGCAACGAAGCCGCCGTACTGGCCGGAGCAGAGCAGACGATCCGCCGGTGGCGCCCCGACATCATCGTAGAGGCAGACGGTACGGACCGCTTTCTGGCAACCGCGCGGCAATTGCACGAATTCGGCTACGCCCGGCAAGGCCGCTATGCCTGGACGCCCACTTATCTGTTTTCCGCCATAGACCAGGGAGCCCGCATGCACAGTCTCCTCGACCTGCTCGGCAAAGCTGCCTGACGGCAGGCGGCCTATCCACGCTTCTCGAACTGATACGGGCTGGCGCCGGTAATCAGCGGGTCCAGCGACAGCCGGTGCTCCAGCGGCGGGAAGGCTCGGGACCGGCAATCCTGCCGGTCGCACAGGCGGCAGGACAAGCCGATGCCCACCCGCGAACGGACGAGGTCCAGCCCATCGGCATAGACCACCTCGGCGGCGTGCTCGATCGCGCAGCCCATGGCCACCACATGCACCGGCGCCGGGTCGCCCCAATGCGCGCCGGGGTGGGACACGGTGCGGGCAAAACAGAGAAAGGCCGCGCCGTCCGGCAGTTCGGCCACCTGGACCTGCACGCTGCCCGGCGTGGCGAAAGCGGAATGGACCACCCAGCGCGGGCAGGAGCCGCCGTAGCGGGCAAACGGAAAGCCGGCGGCGGAGAAGCGCTTGGAGACGTTCCCGGCAGGGTCCACAACCAAAAAAAAGAACGGCACGCCGCGGTTGCCGGTCTTTCCCGACGCATTGGGCCGCTGCAGCGTGGAGAGCCGATGGCACGCTTGCTCGAACGACACACCAAAACGCGCGGCCAGCGCTTCCATGTCATGGCGCAAGGATGCGGCCGCGCGCTGGAACGGCTGGTACGGCATCAGCAACGCGCCGGCGACGTAATTGAGCAGCCCGATCCGGATCAGCGATTCCGCCTCGGGCGAGGACGGCGCGGCGCGTTTCAGTTCCGCCTCCACGGCGTCGCGCGCCTCCAGCAGTCCCAATTGAAAGGCCATGTGGAAGCCGCGGCTTTCGCGCGGCAGCGCTTCCGACAGCATCAGGCTGCGCGCGGCAGGATCATAGCGGCGCAAGGCCCCATCGAGCGAGCCGACGGTCACGCTCAGCCCATGCTCCCGGCGAAGACGCTCGGCGATGGCGTGGTTGGTCTCGGCCGGCAGCACCGGGCCGAGCGACGCAGCGATGGCCTCGGCGGCGCTTTCCAGTTCGGCGAAATAGTTGAACCGGTCGGTGAACAAGTCCCGCGCCTCCTCGGTCGGCAGCAGAATGCGCCTTCCTGACGGCAGGGCGATGCCGCCGCTGTCCTCGCGCGCCACGCGCCAGGCACGATACAGCGACAGCACGGCCCGGGCGGCGTTCGGCGCACTTCCGGCCAGCGCCGCGATTTCGTCTTCCGGCACGTCTTCTGCGCCGAGCAGGGCGTCGGCGAATACCTCCCGCAAGCCCAACTCGATCTGGCGCTCCTCGCTGCCGGACAAGGTGGCGAGATCGACCTGCAAGGTTTCGCCCAACTTGATCAGCAGCGAGGCGGTGACGGCGCGCTGGTCGTGCTCGATCAGGTTCAGATAGCTCGCGGAAATGCCGAGCCGGGCCGCCAGGGCCTGCTGCGACAGTTCCCGCTCGGTGCGCAGGCGGCGGACCGTCCGGCCGATCAAGGCACGGGCCATGCCTTGTCTCCTCTGGAATTTACACGGTTTACAGATTTACGAACTTATTCGTCAAAACACCAACGGTATTGCGACATTAAACGCAAAAAACCACGTGCATCTCGCGGCCGCAAGGTAAATTATTCACCCACGCCCAACGCAGCAACGGAGATCTCCTCATGCGCCCATCCACCGCCCCGACCCGCTCTCCCGAAGGCATGTCCGCTCCCGCAAGCCAGGATACAAGGCGTTTCGCCGGCAATCACCCGATGACCGGAACCACGGAGACAGGCCATCGCCAGGAAAGTGCTCCGCACCCCGACAACTACGATGACGGCCTGGTGCACAACCATAATTGGGCAACCGCGACCGCCCGACACACCGCCAGACAGTAAGACGCCTCCGACCCCGCACCTTGCACGCCCGCGACGGCCTGGCCTTCGCGGGCGTTTTCTCGTTTGGATACCAAACCTGGGTCTCGCCGGGCTGCCAGGCGTCGAATGCTAGAAGCGGAGATACGATTTCGCTCCCCTGGTCCCATCCCCACCGCACCGCTACCATCGGGAGGACCAACAGGGAGAGTCAGCGTGCGCGAAATCAAGGTCGACGACGTCACCATTATCGAGCACGATCGCCTCTGGACGAAGCCGATGGATGTCTTCACTCCTGCCATCAGGCTGATCGAAGCGAATAGCGAGCAGTTTCATTTTCGGTTCGTTCGGTAAGGCCGGGCCATGATGGACAGCCATCACGACGCGGCCGCGGTGCAGCCCCGGACGACGCGGCTCGCCGAGTACCGCCCGCCCTCCTTCCTGGTAGAGCAGGTGGACCTGACTTTCGACCTGGATGAAGCCGCCACCCGGGTCACCTCCCGCCTGGCGTTGCGGCGCAATCCCGCGGCAGACCCCACCGCGCCGCTGCATTTGAACGGCGACGGCCTGACATTGGTCCGTGTGGTGTTGAACGGCGAGGCACTCGGTGCCAACCAGTATCAACTCCTGGACGGCAACCTGATCATCGCCGGCCTGCCGGATGCGTGCACGCTGGAGGTCGAAACCCGCATCGACCCGGCGGCGAATACCGAGCTCAGCGGTCTTTATGTGTCCAAGGGCAGCTTCTTCACCCAGTGCGAGGCAGAGGGGTTCCGCCGCATTACGTTCTTCCCCGACCGGCCGGACGTGATGTCGCGCTACAGCACGACGATCCACGCCAACAAGGCGCGCGTCCCGGTGCTGCTGTCGAACGGCAATCTGGTGGCGGCCGGCGATCTGCCGGACGGGCGGCATTTCGTCCGCTGGGAGGACCCGCACCCGAAGCCGGCCTATCTGTTCGCGCTGGTCGCTGGCGATCTGGTGGCGCTGAAGGATCGTTTCACCACGCGCTCCGGCCGAGAGGTGGCGCTCGGGATCTGGGTGCGCCTGGGGGACGAGCATGCCTGCGGCCACGCGATGACGTCGTTGAAAAAGTCCATGACCTGGGACGAGGAGGTGTTCGGCCTGGAATACGATTTGGACATATTTAACATCGCCGCCGTGTCGGACTTCAACATGGGGGCGATGGAGAACAAGGGGCTGAATGTCTTCAACACCAAATACGTGCTGGCACAGCCGGCGACGGCCACCGACGGCGACTATCAGGCGATCGAGGCGATCATCGCGCACGAGTATTTTCACAACTGGACCGGCAACCGCGTCACCTGCCGCGACTGGTTTCAATTGTCGTTGAAAGAAGGCCTGACGGTTTTCCGCGATCAGGAGTTCTCCGCCGACCAGGGATCGCGGGCGGTGAAGCGGATCGGCGACGTGCGCGGGCTGCGCGCGGCGCAGTTCCGCGAGGATGCCGGACCGCTGGCCCATCCGGTGCAGCCCGACCAGTATATCGAGATCAACAATTTCTATACCGCGACGATCTACCAGAAGGGCGCGGAGGTCATCCGCATGATGCATACGCTGATCGGCAAGGCAGCGTTCCGCCGCGGCATGGATCTGTATTTCGCCCGCCACGACAACCAGGCGGTAACGATCGACGATTTCGCCCAGGCGATGCAGGACGCTTCCGGCGTTGATCTGTCCGGATTCAAGCGTTGGTATCACCAAGCCGGCACTCCGGAGGTAACGGTCGCCGATGCGTATGACCCCGCATCCCGCCGATATACGCTGACGGTGCGCCAGCACACGCCGCCTACGCCCGGCCAGCCGGACAAGCAGCCACTGGTCATTCCGCTGGCGATGGGGCTGCTGGCGCCGGACGGAACAGCGATGCCGGCGCGACTGGATCAGGAGGCCGCGGCTTCGAGCGGTACCCGGGTGTTGCTGGTAACCGAGGCAGAGCAGAGCTTCCATTTCATCGATGTGCCGGCGCCGCCGGTGCCATCGTTGCTGCGTGGCTTCTCTGCACCCGTGAAACTATCGGGGGTGTCGCGTGAGCGTCTGCGCTTCCTCGCGGCGCATGACAGCGATCCGTTCGTGCGTTGGGAATCTGGCCAGCAATATGCCGCCGGATTGCTGTTGGAGATGGCCGGGGGATCCGAGCGGTCGGTCGAGCCCGGGCTGATCGAGGCGATGGCCGCATGTTTGGCGCGGGGGGACGCGGACCCTGCCTTCGCGGCAGAGGCACTCGGTCTGCCGGGCGAGGCGTTCCTCGCCGATCAGATGGCAGTCGCGGATTTCGATGCCATTCACGATGCGCGCGACAGGACCCGCGCCGCGATCGGAAAGGCGTTGGCGGGGGAATTGCGCGCGACCTATGACCGGCTGACAGAAGCCGGGGAGTACCGGATCGACGGCGCCGCCATCGGCCGGCGGGCCCTGCGCAACACCTGCCTGTCCTATCTGGTGGCCGGCGGTGTGCCGGACGCGGTGGCGCTGGCGAAGGCGCAGTTCGATGCCGGACGAAACATGACCGACGTGCTGGCCGCGCTCTCCGTGCTGAACGGGGTAGATTGCCCGGAACGGGCCGAGGCGCTGGCCGACTTCCACGCGGCGTGGCGCAAGGACGAACTCGTGCTGGACAAATGGTTCGCCATCCAGGCGATGTCTCCGCTGCCCGGCACGATCGCCGCGGTGCGGGCGCTCACCGGGCATGCGGATTTCGACTGGAAGACGCCGAACCGGGTGCGTTCGGTGATCGCCGGCTTCGCTTCCGGCAACCAGGTGCGGTTTCACGATGCCTCCGGCACCGGCTACCGCTTCCTCGCCGAGGCGGTGAAACGGCTCGACCCAATCAACGGGCAGATCGCCGCACGGCTGGTGCAGCCCCTGGGCCAGTGGCGGCGCACCGACCCGGGACGGCAGGCCGCGATGCGCGCGGCGCTGGCCGACGTGTTGGCGCTGCCCGGCCTGAGCAAGGGCACCTATGAAATGGTTTCCAAAAGCCTGGAGAATTCCGATGCAGGTTGAAACGCTGCTGCCGCTGGGCAAGGTGGATCCCGGGTTGCGCGCGCCGGACGTGCCGATGAACATCAATGCCGTCTATGACGATGCCCGCGAGTTGGAACGGCTCGGCTACGACGCGCTGGCGATCGAGGAATGCAAGGAGGATCCTTATATCGTGGCCGCCTTGGCGGCGCAGGCGACCACCCGGCTGAAGCTGGTGACCGCCGTGGCGATCGCGTTTCCGCGCAGCCCGACGTCCACCGCCATGACCGCCTGGACGCTGCAGCGCCTGTCGCGCGGGCGATTCACGCTCGGGCTGGGCACGCAGGTGCGCGCGCATATCGAGCGGCGCTACGGCATGGCCTCTCATCCGGCCGGCCCCTGGATCCGCGACTACATCCACGCAGTGCGCGCGGTCTGGGATTGCTGGCAGACCAGGAAAAAGCTAAATTTCGACAGCGCGCACTACAAGCTGAGCCTGATGGTGCCGCTGTTCGATCCCGGCCCGATCGAGCATCCCGACATTCCCATCCATATCGCCACGGTCAACCCGATCATGTGCCGCATCTCCGGCGAATGCGCCGACGGCATGCGGCCGCATCCGGTGTGTACGCCGGAATATATCGAGAAGGTGATGCTGCCCGCGGCGCGGGAGGGCGCGGCAAAAACCGGGCGCGATCCTGCCAAATTCGCCGTTGCGATCAAGCCGCTGATCGCCACCGCGCGCACGGACGAGGAGTTGGAAAAGCGCATCCGCGACATACGCGCCCGCGTGGCATTCTATTGCTCCACCCCCGGCTATCGCGCGGCGTTCGAGTTCCACGGCCTTGGTGACCTGGCCAAGCGCATGAGCGTGCTCTCACGCGAGCAGCGCTGGGAGGAAATGCCGGGGATGATCGACGACGAGGTGCTGAACCTGTACGCCACGGTAGGCAGTTTCGCCGAAATCGGCCGCAAGCTGCACGACCGCTACGCGCACATCGTGACTAACGCAGAGGTCAGCATTCCGATCGCCTCGGAAGCCGACAAGGCGACCCTGACCGGCCTGATCCGCAGCCTGCAAACCGGCTATCAGGCATAGGCCATCCGCCGGCTACGGCGGCGCAGCAGGGTGAAGGCGATCGCGCCGTTGATCAGGTTGAAGCCGATGCCGTTGGCGAAGGCGGCGCGATACGAACCGGTCAGGTCGAAGATCGCGCCGGACATCCAGCCGCCGAGCGCCATGCCCAGCAGCGTCGCCATCAGCACGAGGCCGACACGGGTGCCAACCTCCCTGGCCGGGAAATACTCCCGCACGATCATCGCGTAACTCGGGATGATGCCACCCTGGAACAGACCGAACAGGGCGGAGATGACGTAGAGCGACGTGAGCCCGTTAAACATCAAGTACAGCACCAGCGCCGAGCCCTGCAGCACCGAGCCCAGCATCAGCGTCCGCAGCCCGCCGATCCTGTCGGCGATCAGGCCGGAGGCGAGGCGGCTGATGATGCCGAAGCCGAGCATCAGCGACAGCATTTCGGCACCGCGGGCCACGCCGTAGCCCAGGTCGCCGCAATAGGCGACGATATGGACCTGTGGCATGGACATCGCCACGCAGCAGCAGACACCGGCGATCACCAGCAGAGTCATCAGGATATTCGGCGCCATGCCGAGCCCGCCTTCGCCGTTGCGCAGGATGTGCGTGCCGGCACCGGCCGCGAACGCAGGGGTTCTTCGCCGAAGCATCAGCGCCAGCGGCAGCATCGTCGCGATGCAAAATAGACCGATGCCGACATGGGTCTGCCGCCAGCCAAAATCCTCGATGGCGTGCTGAATAATCGGCGGCCAAACCGTGCCGGCGATATAGTTGCCCGACGCGCAGATCGACACCGCGATGCCGCGACGGCGAGTGAACCACATCGACGTGTCCGCCATCAGAGGCCCGAACGTCGCAGAGCAGCCGAACAGCGCGATCAGCACCCCCTGGGCCAGGGCATATTGCCACAGGCTGGCGGCGTACCCGGCGGCAACATAGCCAATGCCAAGCATCACCGCGCCGACCACTACGGGCGCGATCACGCCAAACCGGTCGGCAAACCGGCCCATCAGCACACCGCCAGCGGCAAATCCAAACATCGTCAGGGTGAACGGCAGGGAAGCGGCACCGCGGTCGACGGCGAATTGCACCTGCGCGGCCGGCAGCGTGACCACGACCGACCACATGCCGACGCCACCCAGCGTACTCAGCAACACGGCAGCGGCCAGGCGCAGCCAGGCATACGTCGAGTCGACGCCGCCATCCCCGCCAAAGGTGGCATTCCCAGTCATCGTCACGATGATGTCCTCGCGCTTCCCGGCGCGATATTGCCGCGCTTCCCGAATGTCAGGCTAGCACAGGAGTATGGCCTGTCACGTCAATCGGAGCACAGACCTGCCGTGCGGCACGCGAACCGGAGCAAGATCAACCGTGGGTATCAGGGGGTAATATCCACCCGCGCCCAGGTGATGTCGGGATCGTACAGCGAAATTCCCGCGGCGATTTTCGACGTATCGGGTCCAAGATCCTTCTGGAACACGATGCCATCCTTATTGACCATGAAGCTGGTGATCCCGGACGAGCCATAGACTGCGGGCCAGGCGAGCAACGCATAGCCGCCTGCCATCTGCGTCCCGGAAATGTAGGTTTTCCGCCCACCCGGTGCCGACGGTCCCTGGCCTTTCAGGATGCGGAAATAGTAGCCCTGATAGGGCAGCGCCTTGCCGGCCGCGCTGGCGCCGGGATAGCCCTCGTCGACCGCCTGGGCGACCAGCGGGCCGAGCGGGCTTTCGGGCTCGCCGGGGCCGGGTTCCCAATACAGGCCGTCATATTTGTCGGGGCTGCTGAACAGGCGCATCGCGTAGGAGCCGAAGCGCTCGTGATAAGCCTCCTCGCCATCAACGAAGGCGAGTGAGGTGCGGATGGCGGCGATTTCGTTGCGTCCGATCCGGCGGTTGATGATCTCCTGCGCGCCGGCCGTGGCATCGAAATGCCAGTTTCCGTTGGCTTGAACAATCGGGATCGGCAACGGCCAGTCGTTGGCGCCGATCGTCAGGATGGCGCGGCCGTCGCTCTGGGTGGTGATCTTATGGCTGGCCGCATATTCGGCGAGGAAACGCTGACGCGAATTCTCGTCGGCGACCTTGTCCCCGGATTCCAGCAGTTTTTCGCCGCCGGGACCCATAAGGGCGCGGAATCCGGAATTGTCGTGCCGGCCGAGGGCAGCGACCAGCGCGTCCACGGCCGCCTCGGCGGTCGGAAAGACAGTTTGCGCGACCGGGGCCGAGACGGCCGCCGCGGGGGCCGCGTTCGCGATCCCGTGGGCCGCGGGAGTGCCGACCAACAGGAGAGTCGCCAGCAGCGAACTGGAAAGGCGGCGGGGAAGCCTATTTGTGTTAAACATGAGATTTTTCCTCAATGCCGCCTACCGCCGCCACCACCTCGGCCGCCGCCGCCGCCAGCATGCGCCGCGCGGGCTCCACCGCCACCGCCACCGCCGCCACCGCCGACATTCCGGCTTTGAGCGCCGCGATTGGCAAAGGCTGGCGCCTGGCGACCTTCCTTCATACCACCGAGGGCCGCCGGCGAGGGTGTCGGCCGTTGGACGGCCGTCGGACGTTGTGCTGCTGCAGGACGTTGTGCCGCCGCCGGACGCTGGGCCGCCGCCGGACGCTGGATATTACCGCCACCATTCGGACGGGAGATGTTGGTGCCGCCATTCGGCAAGGACGGACGCCCTGCCCCACCGCCCTGCGCATTCGGGCGATTGATCCCCGCACCGTCTCCGGGACCGCCGCCGGGCCTGTTGGCACCGCCAGCCGGCAGGTTCGGACGGTTGCCGGCATTAGCGCCGCCGCCTGGAATGCCCGGCGGCTTCTGCGGACGGTTCACGGCTCCGCCGGGCACCGACACGCTCGGCCGGCCGATGGCGTTGGGAGGCAGGCCACCGCCACCCCGGCCGGGCATGCCGACGGGTCCGGCCGGCGGGCGCATGGCGGCGCGGCTGGTGCCAGGCGGCCCGCCTGGACGGTTATAGCCGCCTCCAGGACGATTAACGGCCCCTCCGTTAGCGGGCGGGCGCCAGTTCGCGTTGTTGATCTGCGTCCGATTCGTATTGATATTGTTGTAGCGGTTGACGTTCACGTTCACGCCACCGTAGCCGCCGTAGCCGCCGTTCCAGCCCCAGTTGGGCCGGCCGACGTTCCACAGCGAACCAACCACGGCGGCGCCGGCCGCGAAGGCCATGCCGGTGACCAGGGCGGTGCCGATCCCGTAGCCGGGAGGCGGCGGCAAATAGACCGGCGGTGTGGCCGGATACGGCCAATCGCCGTAAACCTGGGTGGGGTTGTAGCTCGGCACATAGACGATCTGCGGGTTAGTCGGTTCAATGACCACCGCCTGCGGCGCACCAGGCTGGGAAGACGCGGTCATGGTCACGGTCTGTTGCGGCGTGTTGGTCAGCGATCCCGCCGCCTGCGCCTGACGGCGCAGCCGCTGCACGCTGTCGAGCACGTCGGCCTGCTGGACCTGCACGGCGTAGCCGAGTTGCTGCATCCAGTCCGCCTTATCGGCCATCATCACGACGACCTGCGGGAACGGCATCAGCGATTTCACGCTGGGATCCCAGCTCTGCGCTTCCAGCGCCTTGGCCAGCGCGTCGCCCTTCAGATCCTTGTTGGTGCCCTGATCCAGCCACATGCGCGCCTGCATCACCTCCACCGGGAAAGTCGAGGCCATCATGATCTGGGCCAGCAGCGTGTCGGGATACAGCGCGATCGGCGCCATCAGCGCGTCCAACTGCTCCTTCGTGTAAACCTCCGGCGCGGCATCGGCTGGGGGGGGGGCCACCTGGGCGGACAGGTCCGTGGCGGGCGACGCGGTCTGCGCCATGCCAGGCAGCGGCAAAGCGAGCGTCGCCGAGATCAGAAAAGCCAAGCCGCGAAATGGGTATCCGGACATAAGACGCTTCTCCAGACCATCGCGACCTCGGTCGCTTTGCTTTATTGCGGGCTTTCAACACCCGATCGCGTACTGTGGCAACCCCTGTCGCGTAACAAATTGCACCCCGCGCTGGCAAGCGGGGCCACCCATGGACAGGCTCGCATACCCAGCCATAGACACCAGCCAGCCGCATCTGCTCCGCAGAATTCACCCAAGGAGACCTCGCCCGTGCTCAACCGTATCCTGATCACCAATGACGACGGCATCGACGCGCCGGGCCTGGAAGTGCTGGAAGCCATCGCCGCCGAACTTGCCCGCGAGGTATGGGTGATCGCGCCCGAGCACGATCAGTCCGGGGTTTCGCACGCCGTCAGCCTGCACCACCCGCTGCGCACCTCCAACCAGGGACCTCGGCGATACGGCGTGGACGGCACCCCTGGCGACTGCGCCGTGCTCGGCGTCTGCCATTTGATGACGGAACCGCCGGACCTGATCCTGTCCGGCGTCAATCGTGGCGGCAATCTGGGGATGGAGACGGTGTTCTCCGGCACTGTCGGCGGGGCGATGACCGGTATGCTCCTCGGGATCCCCTCCATCGCGCTCAGCCAGTGCTGGTCCGACCGCGCCAATGTTCCCTGGAACACCGCACGCCAACTCGGCGCTCCCGCGGTGCGCCAGTTGCTGGAGATCGGCTGGAGTCCGGATACCTGCCTGAACGTGAACTTCCCCGATTGCCCGCCGGAAGCAGCCGGGCCGCTGACCCTGGCCCGCCAGGGCGTCGGGCTTGTGCAAGGCATGATCGTGGAAACCCGCACCGACCCTCGCGGCATGGAATATCACTGGATCAATTTCCGCCGCGGTCCGCGCCCGCAGGGGCCGGAAAGCGATTCCGATGCAACACGCGCCGGCCGTGTCGCCGTAACCCCGGTCCGTTTCGACCGCACGGACGAGGCTGCCTACGCGACACTGGCCAGCCGATTGCCCCGGCTGGCCAGCTAGGCGGCCTGTCAGCCGAACAGGTGCGTCGTGTCGGTAACGCCGGCCAGTTGCAGCCGCGTTCCGTCCGTCAGCAGCAGATTGGCCGAGCCGCCGCTGACGCTCTGCGATTGAACCGCGACACCGCCGACCAGCGCCAGCTTGTCGATGCCGACCCGGAAGCCATTGACCACATCGGCTGCGCCGCCTTTGCCAGCGACGAAGTCGAACAACACGCCGACACCCAAACTCGCCTCGTGCACCGTTGTGCTGCCGGGGCCGAATGTCACGACGCCGCCAGCGGGATTCAAGGTCAGGTCCGTGGTGCCGCTACCGGCCGTGAAACTGGTGGCGCCGATGCCACCCGACGCGGTCAGGCTGCCCGAGCCGCCGGTCAGATGCAGTTGGCTCCCCACCCCGACGATGACCGCCGCACCGGATCCACCGATAAAATTCAGCACGCCGGCGCCCGCCGTGATTTGCACCACCCCAACGGTCGCGTTGCCGCCATAGAGCGTATCCGTCCCCTCGCTATCCACCTGGTCCGAGCCCTGGATGTGCAATGTATTGACCGAGCCGGCACGGGTCGTGATCTGATTGGCCGTGGCGGAGCCGGTTTCGGTATAGTCCATGCCGCCAGCACCGCCGGTCGCCGTGACATGGCTGGCAGCGGCGGTGACCGTCAGATGGCCAGCGCCGCCTTGCACGGCCTGGACCGCGCCGTTCAGCGTGACTGCGTGAGTCAGCGTATCGGTGAAGATCAACGTATTGCCGGTCTCGGCAGCAGGCCCGGTGGCGATGTTCGCAGCGCTTATTTGGGTAAACTGATTGCCGGTTACGGTGGCGCTGATCGTGGTCTGGTTGAACACACCTACGGTGGCGCTGGTCCGGTCATTGAAGAAACTATTGCCGGTCACGGTCAGCGATGACCCTGCATAGGGCGTTCCCTCCCCGCCGAAATGGATCATGTTGCCCTGCTGCGCGTTCGGGCCCTTCTCGATGATATTGTTCTTGATGAGGTCAACGCCGCCGTTCGGCAGATCGATGTCGTAGCTGGCCGTACCGGTCGAGCCGTCGCGGAAGACGTTGTTTTCAAGGTCGTTGACCAGTGCACGGCTTTTCAGATCATGGCCAACCACGGCCTTTTCAAAGATGCTGTTGGTGGCCTTTAAACTGGCGACCGCACCGATATACAGGTTGTGCGTATTGCCGCTTCCCGATCCATTCGCCGAAAACAGGCTGTGGTCTATGGTGACCGTATTGGTCAGTCCGGTGATCACCGGATTTCCCATGACGCCGTTCTGATTGCCGATAAACGCATCGTTAATCAGCACCATCTGCCCGCCCTCATAGCGGATGCCAGCGCCGTTGCCACCGTTTGCCGCGGAAATGGCCGCCCCAGAAAACGAAAGGTTCTTGATCGTCACGTCGTTGTCTACGACGAATATACCCTTGCTGTTCGGCGGTGGGATCGTCGCCACCATTTTGACCATCCCACCCATGCCTTCGATGGTGATCTTGTGGGTGATCGTCGCAAAATCATTCGTGTAGGTGCCCGTATCGACGCGGATAACATCGCCGTCATGCGAAGCGTTGACCGCTGCCGCGACGGTTGCATAGGTCTTGCCAATTCCAACGGTCAGGACATGTGTTCCTGCGGGCAGCGCCGTATTGACAACCGTGGTCAGGCCATACGCCGATGTATCGGGTCCGGAACCATTTGGTGGCAAGACGGTGGTCGTTGCCGACAGAATGGTGGCATTGGGCAGCAGGGCTCCTGTGCCCGTGGTGTTGTTTTGTTCGATCGCCGGCCCAGATGCAATATGCGCCGCGGTGATCGCGGTGAACTGGTTGGAGGAGATGGCCACGGGGATAGAAGTCTGGTTGAACACCGCGACTGTCCCGCTGGTCCGGTCATTGACAAAACTATTGCCGGCAACGGTCAGCGATGACCCGGCATAGGGTGTCCCCTCCCCGCCGAAATGGATCATGTTGACTTGCTGTGAAAGCGGTCCCTTCTCGATCAGATTGTTTTGGACCAGGTCCACGCCGCCATTCGGAAGATCGATACTGTAGCTGGCCGTGCCGGTCGGCCCATCGCGAAAGATATTGTTCTCGATGTCGTTGACCAGCGCCCGGCTCTTGAACTCGTGACCCACCACCGCTTTTTCAAATATGCTGTTGATGGCTGTTAGTTTGGAAACTGCCCCGATATACAGATTGTGGGTATATCCGGTTCCCGACCCGTTGCCGGAAAACAGGCTGTGGTCGATCGTGACGGAATTGGTCAGGCCGGCGATCACTGGGTTGCCCATCACGCCGTTTTGGTTGCCGATGAACGCATCGTTGATCAGAACCATCTGCCCGCCCTCGTAGCGGATGCCGGCAGCGTTACCGCCATTGGCCGCAGAGATCGCCGCACCGGAGAACGAGAGGTTTTTGATCGTCACGTCGTTGTCGACGACGAATATGCCCTTGTTGTTGGGTGGCGGGATCGTGGCCACCATTCTGACCATCCCACCCATGCCTTCGATGGTGATCTTGTGGGTAATTGTCGCGAAATCGTTGGTATACGCGCCGGCATCCACGCGGATCACGTCTCCATCGCGCGACGCATTGATCGCGGCGGCAACCGTCGCATATTGTTTGCCGACCCCTACCGTGAGGACATGCGTGCCTACCGGCAACAAAGCATTAACGACAGCTACCAATCCCGCAGAGCCTGTGGCCGTACTTGTCATTTTCGTTCACCTAGATAATTACATTAAGTTATTCCGTTACAGCCCAGGTAGCCAGCGACACCTCACGCCAGCCGGAGTTCCGCGATCAGCGTCTTCGGGTCGGCGCA